>CBFDBW010000170.1:0-6417 GCA_965603145.1 uncultured Syntrophobacterales bacterium | reverse complement strand
GGCAATGTCAAAACCGTGCACATCATCACGGGAAACGCGTAAATTCTCCGGGTAAGTATGCAAGATTTATGCTCATGCGAAATAGGGTGGGAGACATATATGGTCCTCTAGATCTAGGTGCCAGGAAGATCTTGAAATAAGAATATGTTAAATTAAAAAATTAACTACTACTCTTATGTTTGTTTGTGTAAGAACCCGAAAAAGAGTAGCACCGCTTTTCTTACAGCCAATTTGTGCGTAGGAAGTAGTTAGCGGAGTTTGTGGCCGGGAGGCGATGGCAGCCCGAGCTGCAAAGGGATTCAATGCAGAATCACCAAATTTGCCTTTTGGGGGAAACTCCTGGTGCTGGTTCCGTTGACACTCATTAGGGGCCATGATAGATAGGTGACCATGTGGTGGCGTAAGCAGCGCAACGTCTATTTGGAGCGAAAACGCAAGATTCGGGTGCGACTGTTCACCGTGCTGGGTCTGTTGCTGCTCTCAGTGGTTGCAGTTGGTGTGTGGCTGAAGCCACAGCAACAGCCTCTTCCAACTGCTTTGCCCCATCCAACATATACGAGTAGATTTCTTGAAAAAATGATATCCCGCCAAGGCGTGCATCGCTTGGTCCACGGAATCAAACCAGGTGATTCCTTTTATCAGATATTGGTAAACCTTGGGGTCCAGCCAGCTGAGGTGGGGACGGTGGTTGCCGCCAGCAAGTCCCGTAGAGAATTGCAGAAACTCAGGGCGGGAGAACGTCTGGAGCTTTTTTTCTCTGGTGACTCTAAACAATTGAAAAAGCTCCGTTACGAAGATATGCATGGACAGGTGATGGCAATGAGCCTGTCTGACCTGGGTTGGGTGACCAGTAGATATACCAAACCAGTTGTTGTTACCCCGGCGCTGGCGCAAGGTACCATCACGGATTCTCTCTATCAGAGCGCAGTAGATCAGGGTATTGACTTTCAACTTGCCCTGGCGCTTGCTGATATTTTCGCTTGGGATATTGACTTCTTTGTGGATCTCCGGCCCGGAGACCACTACGAGTTTTTGTATCAGCGGCGGTTTAGAGACGGTAAGTTAATTGGCAATGGTCGAATCATTGCCGCCCACTTCCGTAACGGTTCAGCTCACCGCCGGGCCTATTATTATCAAGCTCCCGGCAAAAAGGCTGATTACTATGACGACCAGGGGAATTCGCTGCGCAAGCAATTCCTCAAATCTCCTCTCCGGTACTCCCGTATCAGTTCCGGTTACTCGAAGCGGAGACTACATCCCATATTAAAAATCTATCGTCCGCACCCTGGCATTGATTACGCAGCGCCCTCTGGAACACCTGTTGTGGCCGTGGGGGACGGGCGGGTGATCTCCAGAAGGTGGAAAAACGGGTATGGGCGCTTCATAGCCGTTCGACATAACAACCGATACACTACCACGTACGGACATCTGTCTCGCTATGGGGCAGAGGTCAAGGTGGGCGCAACCGTAAAGCAGGGCCAGGTCATCGGCTATGTGGGTGCTAGCGGCCTTGCCAGCGGTCCTCATCTGGATTTCCGCATGAAAAAAAATGGCCACTTTGTAAACCCTCTTAAAATGCGCTTTCCTGCGGCGCGGCCTGTACCTAAGAGCCACATGTCAGACTTTAAGCAGCGGATCACTTACTTAGAAGAAAAACTTGACCGGTTGTTGGCGAAGACTGAATCGCAGAGTGCACCACCTGCAGCTTTGGCAGTCTATGAGAACCCTTGAGAGTTGAAAGTGTCAATTGGACCCAGAGGTTGTATATAGGAAGGAGAAACCATTGCGCAGGTTTATAATTTCGATTTTGGCGCTGGCCCTGAGCATCTCTGCCGTGGGAATTAAGGCGGCCCAGGCATATATTCTTCCGCCCCAGCAAATCCTGGAGTATGTCAGCAAACAAACTGCCGGAGTGTATAGTCTGCATTTTGTCGTATGGGCCGAAAGCCCCGACCCTGACCTGCCCAAGGCAATGATGAGGAGGGAGATGGTAATTTATGCGGCCCGACCCGATTTCTTGCGCCAGGAAATCGTTGGAGAGGCCGGAAGCAACATCACCCTGGCAGGCTCAGGCAGGAGGCTTTCCGTTACAGATGGACATCTTTTGGCAGAGCCAACCCGTCATGAGGACATTTTCGCCATTTTGTTGCACGCCAACTCAGCGCAGACCCTGGAAACATTACTGGCGTCGGAGCAGGTGGATTTGAGCCAAGCACACATTAGCCGCTTGGATAAACGGATAGCTTACGTGATCGGCGGTCCACCCGGGGAAGCCAAATCACCCCAGTTTTGGTGTGACAAGGACAAGTTTTTGCCGCTGCGGTTGGTTGGGCGCAGGTTGTATCATAACGTTGCTGACCTGGTGGACATTCGCTTTCTCTCATATCAAAAGGTTGGAGAGTCCATCTGGTTGCCATGGGTAATTGAGTTTTATCGTCAGGATGAGTTGTTCCTGCGCTTAATCGTGCAGAAAGCATACTACAATGAACGGTTGCCGGATTCCCTCTTCGATTTAGAAGCGTTTGCTGCAAAGTACCCGCCACCGCCCCCCCCAGAGGAACCGGCAGAGAAACCTCCTGAAGACCTGGAACAAATGCGCCGCTACCTGGAGAAGAAATACGAGTAACCCCGGACCCCCTTGTGCCGGAGGGCACCTATGGGCACGATATTCGTCGAGGTGGCGGTAGTGCTGCCGGTTATCGGTACCTACTACTACAGGGTGCCCCCAGATTTGCGCCCAGAGGTAGCAGTGGGGCGGCAGGTGCTCGTGCCATTTGGCAGGAGGCGGCTGACCGGCTATGTACTCAGGCTGGAAGAGCAGCTGCCAACTACCATGGACGCAGTCATCCGCGATGTTCTCCAGGTCAGCTCAGAGGAATGTTATTTTGGCGAAGCTCACTTACCGTTCTACCGGTGGCTCAGCAATTACTACCTTGCACCTCTGGGGGAAGTAATACGGTCCGCTTTGCCCCGGGGCACCAGCACCAGCACCCGTCGTGCCGCCTCCGTCCGGGAGGCGGGTCTGCGTTCCCTCCGTCAGTCAACTTTAACTGTAGAAGAAGCCGCAGTGCTCTCCTTGCTCCGAGAGCGCCCTGGACTGACCCTGGCGCAGATTCGTCGCCGGCTGCCAAAATATGGAGTGGACCGTGTTTGTCGAACCCTCGGTCGTAAGAATGTGATTGTCTGGGAGGATCAGCAACAGGAGCCTCAGATAAAGCCCAGGAATCTCAAGGTGGTCAGAGGACTGCACCATCTTGAGACATCATCCCTCTCAGAAGAACAGCTGAAACCAAAAGAGAAAGAAATACTCAAACTGTTGGAAGAGGGCCCCCGACTGCTCCGCGATCTAAAACGGATGGTAGGGAATGGTTACTACTGGCTCCGGAAAATGGCCGATCGTGGCTTGGTTTCAGTGAGCTTAGAAGAGGTCTATCGTGACCCCGTCGGCCCACCCCTCATTGAGACGACTCCCCCACAGCAGCTTACCGGTCATCAGGAGCAAGCGATTGGGGCTATCACCCAGGCTCTTGAAAAGAACTGCTTTGCCAGTTTCTTGCTCCATGGAATAACCAGCAGCGGCAAGACAGAGGTGTATCTAGCTGCGGCGGCTGAAGCCTTGCGGTTGGGACGCCAGAGTCTGATACTGGTACCGGAGATCGCTCTCACTGCTCAGATGGAGGGACTTTTTCGGCAAAGGTTCCAATCTCGGGTGGCCATCCTCCACAGCGGCCTCGGCAGTGGTGAGCGACGGGATGAGTGGGTGCGAGTTCGCAGGGCTGAGGTTGATGTGGTGGTGGGAGTCCGCTCGGCACTCTTCGCACCTCTAGACCGACTGGGACTTGTGGTAGTGGACGAGGAACATGACGATTCCTACAAACAGGAAAGAACCCTTCGGTATCATGGGCGAGACGCGGCAGTGATGCGAGCCAAGTTGGAAGCGGCTGTGGTAGTCATGGGTTCAGCAACGCCTGCTCTGTCTTCATATCATAATGCTCTTCAAGGGAAATTCCGTTTGCTTACGCTGCCACATCGAATCGAGCAGCGCCCTCTGCCCAAGGTCACCCTCATCGATATGAAGCTTCAGAGAAAGGGAGATTTGCTCTCTATTCCCCTGCGCCAGGCCCTGGCCGATACCCTTGCTGCTGGTAAGCAGGCTCTGCTGCTTATCAATCGACGCGGTTACGCCAATTTTCTCCTCTGCCGCCGCTGCGGCCATGTTACCCACTGCCACAATTGCGCTGTGAGTCTTACCTGGCATCGGGCCGGCGAGAAACTCCGCTGCCACTTGTGCGGCCTTGCTATGGCTGTGCCCCCAGTTTGTCCCCAATGTGATGCTGCTACCCTAAAACCCTTTGGCTTTGGCACCCAGCGAGTGGAGTCGGAGGTACAGCGTCTTTTTCCGGAAGCTCGGGTCAGCCGCATGGACCGAGACACAACGAGGAGCAAGCGGGCATATCGCCAGTTTCTCTCTGATCTCAGCCGTGGGCGGACCGATATTCTTGTTGGCACTCAAATGATCGCCAAAGGCCACGATTTTCCTAATATTACTCTGGTGGGGGTGGTGAGTGCCGATATTGCTCTGCAGTGGCCGGATTTCCGCGCTGCTGAGAATACATTTCAAGTTTTGACCCAGGTGGCGGGAAGGGCAGGCCGGGGTGATAGTCCGGGGACGGTGTTGGTTCAGACTTACAACCCGCAACACTACTCGATTCGGTTTGCCAGGATGCACGACTATGCTGGGTTTTTCAAAGAGGAGATGGCTTTTCGCCAGGAACTGGGCTATCCGCCATACCGACGGCTGATTCTGTTTCACTTGGCGGGCAACGTGGAGGAGAAGACCCTAGAGGCTGCGCAGAGGCTTGCGGCTCAATGTCAGGAACTCCTTCAGCAACGGCCGGAGTTTTTTCAGGAATTACAGATGCTCGGTCCGGTGGTTGCTCCCCTTGCCCGCGTCAAAGGCAAGCATCGCTGGCACCTGCTGCTCAAGTCCAAAAGATCAACTCCGCTTTTGGAGGTCGGGCGACAGCTTGTGAATTGGGGGTACGGTGAGTTTAAAGGTTTTGGCGTGAGCCTGACCGCCGATGTAGACCCTATTACCATAATTTGAGCAACCAGCTGTCAGCTCTCAGCTTTCAGTAGAAAACTCCGGGCAGGAAGTTTGCTTTTATACAACTTTAGGCATTTCAGCTCACTTTAGTTCATTTTAAGCATTTGCCCAGCTGAAAGCTAACGGCTACCTCTCACAATCCCTTCTTTTCAAACCATCGGAATAGTGCAAGGGTCCCAACAGTGAATATGGGAACTATAACCCAGTGGTTCACGCCGAGCACCTGGGGCAAAGTAATCTTACCCAGTCTTCCCCAGGTAAGGATGGATGTTTTCAAGGCGGGATAAGCTTCGGCAAAAACGGCGGCGCCAACCAGCATGCCCAGGATGCCCCAGAGCGAATCCCACCTGCCCTCCCCTAAGGCTCCAGCAGAGGTGCCCGGACAGTAGCCTAAAAGACCCCAGCCAGCACCAAAAATAAGACCACCAATGATATTTGCACCCAGATTGGTGGGTTTCACTGATAATTTTACCAGGCCCAGATCCTTAAGAATATAAACTCCGACCATGCCAACGAGAACAGTGGAGAGCATGAATTTTACAATGGTCATGTCCAGCAACCGCAGGGCGCCAAGTTGCTTGTCGTAACGCAGAACTCGGCCCTTTTGTAGGAAGAAGCCAAAGAGGATCCCGGTTACCAGCCCATAGAGGAGCATTTTCATGATCGATCACCTCCACCATAAAGAATCCTGGCCACAACCAGACCACCAGCAAAGAAACAAACCAGGGCAATGTATCCGCTAACTGACAGCTGAACGGAACCGCTCAGTCCATGGCCACTGGGTCAACCACCGGCCAACCTGGCCCCGAACATGGCCACAGCCGCTCCCAGAAAAGCGATGATGGCCCGTTTGGTTCGACTGGTTCCGAAACGGCTCTCCCACATATCGGGGAGGGCTTGCCAGCGGAAGCTGGCCGAGGTTATCGAGGAGATCAGGGATCCCAGAAGAATCCCCAGAACGAACATCCACTGCCACTCGATTCTGGGTACCTTGCT
This sequence comes from uncultured Syntrophobacterales bacterium, assembly GCA_965603145.1. Lineage (GTDB taxonomy): Bacteria > Desulfobacterota > Syntrophobacteria > BM002 > BM002 > BM002. The sequence continues at coordinate 314 of CBFDBW010000170.1, read as the reverse complement.
CTTAAAATATGCTATTTGTGAGACTCGTTCAGGACTGAAGAGTTTTTCGATGATGCCAGCAGAACGAACAAAAGACGTTGAGGCACCAAAAAACTTTCCAGCGACCCAAACTGACAGTACCAGTACGACACCGCTCAATGCCCCTGCCAGATAGGGACTCCAGCCATCATCCTTTCTTACATTCATCTTGGCCACCCTCCTTTACTTACTGGGTAGGATTCACCAATTTTACTCCAGGGGGGAATGTAACCGTGGGCTTCGAAGTCAGGATAATTACTATAAAGTAATATTATTTCATATTAGTTTCATATAGA
>CBFDBW010000169.1:0-6427 GCA_965603145.1 uncultured Syntrophobacterales bacterium | reverse complement strand
GGATTTATCTGCATGCGCATGCGCCGTGCAGTGGCCGCTACACAGCAGGCGTGGCGAATAGAGACGAGGGCTTCTAAATTGTTGGAGGAACTACAAGATTGATGAGTGACGAGCGGCCACGTGTCATCGCTGTAATGGGTCCCACTGCAGTGGGAAAAACCTGGCTGGTTTCACAGTTGACCAAGGATTTGGGCGGTGAGATTGTAAACGCGGATTCGGTGCAGATCTACCGTTTCATGGACATTGGCACCGCCAAACCCACAATGGCCGATAGGGCGGAGGTGGCCCATCACCTTTTGGACATTGCCGATCCTGAGCAGGACTTCGACGCCAGTCGCTACAGCCAACTGGCGAGAGAGGTGATCGCAAGTCTGGCCCAGCAGGGCAAGCCCGCCATTGTGGTAGGTGGCACCGGCCTGTACCTCAAAGCGATTTTTCACGGGCTTTTCCCCGGAGCCCCTTCAGACCAGCTAGTAAGACAACGTTTGCGTCGAGAAGCGGAGAAAAAGGGCGGGGTCGATCTTTACCAGAGGCTCCAACGGATAGATCCAATCACCGCCCAGCGGGTCCATCCACATGACCTTTTCAGAATTATCCGGGCCCTGGAAGTGTGGGAATGTAGTGGTCAACTGATCTCTGCCCTACAAAGTGAGCACGATTTCAAGGATCGACCATTCCTGCCGCTGAAAATTGGGTTGCGACGTCCTCGCCCCGAACTTTATGAACGTATCAACAGGCGAGTGGAAGAAATGATGGCCCAGGGTTTTTTGGAGGAGGTCAGAGGACTTCTGAGCCGTGGCTATGGGCCAAACCTAAAAAGTATGCAGGCATTGGGTTACCGGCACATGGTGCAACATCTGATAAATGGCGTGGATATCACTGAGGCTGTAAGGACCATGAAGCGAGATACTCGCCGCTATGCCAAAAGACAGATGACTTGGTTTCGACGCGACCGGGAGATTAACTGGTTTCACCCACGACAGATGGAGCATATTTTCAGGCTCGCTGGGCGGTTTTTGGACGGGGTTGAACCATGAGCAAACAAAAACTGGCTCTGATCACAAAACGGAATACTAATTGCTAGAATACTCATTGCTATTAGCCAAGTAGTGCCTCATTCCTGGTGCGTAGTGCTTACTGCGAGAAACGCTTAGCGCTCTGCGCTCGGACAAAAGAGTTGACAAAACCCCTAAGTATCTATACAAACTGGCATGTTAAGCCTAACGTTGTAGACCCAAACCGGCAAAAATTTGGCACACTTTCAGGAAAATACTGTGAAAGCATAGGTGGCGATTCCACATGGCATTGAAGGGAAACTTCGAGACATTCTATCTGTCCACCCTGCTGCAGTTGCTTGCCCAAGATAAGAAGACTGGTATTCTCACCATCGCCGATAAAGGGCGAATGGTGAGGGTGTACTTGAAGAATGGCAATATCATTTACGCTGTGGGCACCCAAAAGGAGGTAAGACTGGGTTATCTCCTGCGCACCAAAGGTATCATCTCGGCCGAGGAACTCCAGAAGGCCTTAACCCTGGCTAAGCAGAGGAAAGAGCGATTGGGTAAGATCTTGGTGGAGAAGAGCTTTATCTCCCTCGAGACGCTTAAAAAGTTTATTCATCAGCAGGTGCGCGACATTCTCTACGATTTGTTTTTATGGAAAAAAGGAGATTTCGAATACGTGGACCAGGATTTCGACCTGGACCAGGAGTTTGTCACTGATCTAAATCACATGGAGGTAATCTTAGAGGGCACTCGGCGTGTGGACGAGTGGGAAATTCTGAGCAAGAATATCCCAAATCCCCAAGTGCTTTTCAAGATTAACAAGACGGTGGAGAAACAGCGCGACACAGTTAACTTGACGGCCAATGAGTGGCGCGTAATCTCACTGGTTGATGGAAAGCGGACAGTGCAGCAAATCATCGACGACAGCGGCCACGATGAGTTTGTTGTCTACCGCATGATCAACTCTCTGATTTCTTCGGGCCTCATTGAACCAAGCGGGGGTGCTGCCGCGATCACTACCGGGGGCAAGAGTGAAGCTCCTACAATCATCCAGATTTATCACCATGTACTGCTGAGCTTGCTGAAGGTCACAGAAAAGGCCGCTGGCGCTCGAGCCTACAATCTCCTGGAAGAGGCCAAGGCTCAGGTGCCGGCCCAATACTCGAAGTTACTCAGAGCCTATGATTGTCGAAGCGATGCCAAGAGAAACCTGAAGCTGCTCCTGGAGGCTGCTGCTAATTCTCCTCCCGGCAATGAGGAACTACTGTACGCTTTCAATGCCTGGATCCTTGCCATCCTGCACAAACAGAGAGGGGTTCTTAGCGAAGAGGCCATGGTGGCTAACCTCCAGGAATTGACGAGACCGGACTCCGCCTGGCAACAGTTTCCTGGCAAGTCCAATCTCAAAGGGGCCATTCTTAGCACTATCATCCAGACGGTGGAGCAATTTCAGCAAGAAGTGAACAAGGCCGCGAAGGGTAAGGGAAAAGGTGGCGGCATTCTCTCTTTTCTTAAGCGGAAGTAATCATATCACAATTCTCATCTCTCATTTCTCATTTGTCATTGCGCAGTGAAAAGTCGTATCGTGAGGGCAACGGCCGCCCCGATTTAGAGATGAACTACTTCAGTGGCTAGGTAGGGATTTTTTCCAGGGCAAGATCTAACTCGGTGGGCGTACGCCAGCGCTTTTTAGGATCTTTGTGCAAACATTTCAAAATGGCTTCATCCAGTTTGGCAGGAATGCTGGAGATAAACACCCGGGGTGGCACGGGATATTGCTCATTGTGCTGTTTCTTGAAGTCCTCCGGTGATGGCCCTTCAAACGGCAATTTTCCTGTAAGAGCTTGATAGAATACGAGGCCAAAGGAGTAGAGATCTGTGGCCTGCTTCATCTTGTCCGGCATTCGCGCGGGGGCGCGGTTGAACAGTTCTGGTGCCAGGTATGCTAATTCAAAGGCAGAGAGTTCTTCGTAGCTCGTTGTCAAATCCAGCATGTTATTGAGCTGGAAGACAAGACCAAAATCGGTAATCTTGGCGTTGCTGACCTGGTCGCTGACAACCACCCGTCTGGAGTTAAGAGCGAGGTGGAATATTTTTCTGAGGGTATCGTCAGCGCCTCGATGCGAATGGGCATAGGCTAGAGCGTTGAGAAGAGCTCTGGCCAAGCCGATGGCCTCGGCTATAGGCAGGTGAGTTTTCTCTCTTAGCAAATCCTCCAAGGTGCTGTCGAAGTTTTCCATGATCAGGTAATATTGGCCCTCGCGTTCGGCTACGTCCAGGACCCGAGTGATGTTGCGGTTTTCCATATTCACTTGCTCATAGGCCCACTTCACAATGAAGTCCTTGACCTTGGCCCCACCAGACAGTTGAGGCAGAAGAGTTTTGGCAACACGAAAGGATCCACTCGGAACCTCTCTCACTCTGAAAATCTGCTGGATCTCATCCTGACCAAGTTCTGCCTGAATCTCGTATTGGAGATCAGTGTCCACATGGAGGCTAAGCAAACCTTTGCCTTTAGACAGAAGAGGTCTTTGGGTCTGTGTCTGCACCTTGGACCGGATCGCCTCGTGAGTGGGATCAATAGCGGCAGCACGCTGGAAGTAGGTTCGTGCCTGGTCGTATAGATTTTTCTTTTCACAGGCTGTTCCCATCAGATAATAGTAGTTCAAAACTTCAGGTCCAGGCTTGATGGACTCTATCCAGGGAAGAGCATCTTCCAACAACTCCAGGGTTCGATCATAGTCCTGTTTTTGCAGCAGAGCCTGGCCGAACTCGGTCAGGGCGGTCAATTTGTAAGGGGTGTCCTCCAGCATTACTTCCAAATATTCATTGGCGGCACCGTCGAATTCGCCCGCCCGGAGAAGGTGTCCGGCAAGCTTTAGGCGAATGTCAGTTTTCTCACTTCCGTTGTCAAGCATCTGTTGGTAAATGGCCGCGACTCGCTCCATGGCATCAGCGTTGCCCGGATCTTTCTCCAGTATTTGCTCATACAAAGGCACCAGTCTGTCAACCGGAACCTGCTGTTCGCTCTCCATGTGACGGAGTGTTTTGATAGCTTTCGAGAACTGCTCGTTCTTTAGGTGAAGCTTCACCACGTTCAGCTGATAGCGATCACTCTCTTTGGCCAAGCTTTTGACTTTCTTTGCCGCTGTTCGGTGCGCCGGATCGCTCGCCGCCAGCTGCTGGTAGATCTGTAGGGCCGTTTCCATGTCACCAGCTGTTTCATAACCTACCGCCATCTGCCCCAGGAGCACATTGCGGTCGGCATCATCCAAACCCTTCTGTTTATAAGTCTCCTTCAAGATCCGGAGACCCTCTCTGTGCTGCCCGAGTTGAATATGAGCCTTGCCAATCTGCAGAGAACATTCGATCGGTTGGAATCCTAATTTGGCAGCGCTTTGAAACTCCTGGATGGCCTCGGCGAATAGACCGATGTCCAGAAACGCTTGACCTCGATTGAAGGGAACACTCCCTCCACCTTCTTGGGCGGCGACATGCTCTTCTGGTTTGGCTTCTAGAGGTTGACCGTGGAATTCGGCTTCCTGACGTTCGATGAGAGCCAGTTGTTTCCGAATAAATCCGTGACGGCTCTCGTAGGATTGACGGAGAGCTGGATCGGTAGAACCTTTTTGCGAAAGGGATCCCAACTCTTTCAGGAGCTGTTGGTAGGCCTGGCGGGCTTCATCGAAAAGACCCTGAGAAAGGTAGACCTCAGCCTCATTTATCTTTTCTTGGATCTCCGAGAGGCCATTGGCACTGGAATGGTTAATATTGTCTGATTGCATGGTCAGGGAAGACCCCGGGCAACTGTCCTGCTACCATGGGAGGCGGCCAATCAATCTAGGCCGGTGGCGATTTACGAGAGCACGTAGTTCGGATCAATAACGTTAATCTCAAAATCTCCTTCTATGGTGGCCGTGCCACTTACCTCTTCTGGTAGACCAGCTTTGCGGTAGCCTTTGACGTCATAGGGCGTCCTTTGCATGACCTCATCAGTTAGTAAGGCACCGTGGCGCTCACCAGTGCTGAGCAGGACAATACCTCTGACGGGGGCTACGGCCTCGGTGTCATCGCTGCCAAGGGTCTCCGGACCAAGAGCGATGATTGGGAATTGGATTTTCTTCAAGTCTTTCGGTTTGAGGTTCGCGAGAGGACCGGTAATTCCCCGCTTGATGCTGCGAAATGCCCCCTTGAAATCGGTCAGTCTGGCGTAACCTCTCTTGCGCAAACCCTTTACTTTGCCCTTGGAAACCTTGAAGATATTGACGACAGCCTCCGCAGGGATACCCAGGGTGTTGTTGACCACGTCGGCCAGGTAAATGCTAGCCTGTGCATCGGGAGTAATGCCAGGGGACTCAGAAGGTATCTCCTCGACCAGGTCCAATACTGGTTCGGACCCTAAAGACTCCATGAACTCGTCGGATTCCATCATGAACTTTTCAGTGTCCAATTGAGCATCCTTGAATGCTATTTTTTCATGGCCGGAAGTCGGCGCCACACTCTTACCAGCAAGACTATTCTGCAAGTTGGAAGTGGCCTGATTTAAACTCTGAACAGAATCCCGGATTGTTTTGACCTGCGAATGAATTGCAGCCTGGGCGTCCGGGCCAAGGGCTCCCTCTTGCTGCTGGCCTAGATTTTGCTCAAATTTGCTCAGCGCTGCACTCAGGTTTCCAGACAACTCCTGGGCGTCTGTCAGTTGAGCTCCAACGGTCTTATGCACGGTGTCAAAGTGTCTCTCTAATTTCTCGAGGGCAGGCTTGCCAGTCATTGCTTTCAAGACCCGACCAAAGAATGTGGTAGTCTCCTGGGCAAGGCCCTCCAAAGCATTGGAAAGTTGACCACTCAGGGCTGTGGCTTCTTGGATGAAGGGCTGCAGAGATGCAGGAGTATCAGCCGGGACCATCTCAGGCGGCGGAGCCATTTCCGTTGGCTCTGCCGCTGGCTCTAGAGCCGGTTCTTCATCGAAAAGTTCCTCAAAAACTGGTTCCTCCTCGGGAAGTGGTTCCAGAGTTGGCTCTGCCTCGGGTATTTCTTCAGCTACAAGTTCTTCTTCAAAAAGCTCTTCCAGCGAAGGTTCTTCTTCAGAAGGAGCGACCAGTGTCGGTTCTTCTTGCGGAGGTTCTTCCAGCAAAGGTTCTTCTTCAGAAGGAGCGATCAGTGTCGGTTCTTCTTGCGGAGGTTCTTCCAGCAAGGGTTCTTCTTCAGAAGGAACGACCAGTGTCGGCTCTTCCTCGAGCCCTTCTTCCAATACCGGTTCTTCCCCGAATAATTCGTCCAGAACTGGTTCTTCTTCAGAAGGAGCGACCAGTGTCGGTTCTTCTTCCGGAGGTTCTTCCAGCAAAGGTTCTTCTTCAGAAGTAGCGATCAGTGTCGGCTCTTCCTCGAGCCCTTCTTCCAATACCGGTTCTTCCCCGAATAAT
>CBFDBW010000168.1:0-6481 GCA_965603145.1 uncultured Syntrophobacterales bacterium | reverse complement strand
CCAGGAAGGACGGCCATATCCGTGGTCGCAGCAAGTTATTCATGAAATATCCGGGTTAAGCATCCATGGGGTCTTCATTGCACTCCGTAGCCTAGCCGCAGGCAGGACAAGCACATGAAGAACACTGAGTCCACTCCAGGCACGATCCAGGGAATCCGCTACCAGTGGCAGCTAAAAACCCCCTATCACAGCCTAGCCAAAGAGATTGAAACGGCCCTCGGGCTACCCCCCTTGGTGGCCCTGATTCTCGCCACTCGTCACATCACTTCTAAAACTCAGGCGATCGACTACCTCTATTCCCGGCTAGAAAACCTTCACCCTCCAGACAGTATGCCAGATCTCGATAAAGCAGTTACTCGCATCGTTAGAGCTTTAGAGCAAGGAGAGCAGGTAGCTGTCTACGGCGACTATGACGTTGACGGTATCACTGCCACAGCACTGCTGGTTCATTTCCTTTCCTCTTTAGATGGGACAGTACGTTGGTACATACCGCACCGTCTTCAGGAAGGTTACGGTCTCAACAGTAAAGCTCTCCAAACTCTGCATGGCGAGGGTGTCACTTTGGTCATCACCGTGGACTGCGGCAGTACGAATCATGAGGCTATCGAATTGGCTGGCAAACTCGGACTAGATGTAATTGTCACCGACCATCACCTGCCTCCACATTCCCTTCCGGCAGCCACCGCCCTGGTAAACCCCAAACGGAGGGAAGAAACAAAAGAACTCAGGGATCTGGCTGGCGTCGGTGTTGCCTTCTACCTTGCCGCAGCGCTTCGCGCCCACTTCCGTCGCGCGGGCCGGTGGACCACCGCTGACCAACCTAACCTCAAGAAATATCTAGACTGGGTTGCCCTCGGCACGTTAGCAGACATGGCCCCTCTCACCGGCACGAACCGGATTCTCGCACGTTTCGGTCTTGTAGAACTGTCCCGAACTTCCAACTGCGGGCTGCGTGCTCTAAAGGCAATCTGTGGTCTGGAGAAAAATACAATGAGTGATTGGGACGTCTTGTTTCGGTTGGCCCCTCGTCTCAACGCTCCTGGACGTTTGGCGAGCGGAGACCTGGCTGTGCGCTTTCTCCTTAGTACTGATTCTGCTGAGGCCCAGAACCTGGCTTATGAACTCGAGGAACTCAACCGTCAACGCCAGCATGAGGAAAAGCAGCTATTGGCCGAGGCTCTGTATCTTGTCGAGGCGGATAGCTCTTTAGAACAAAGTAGCTCATTGGTTCTTGCCTCACCCGGCTGGCACAAGGGATTACTGGGTCTCGTTGCCTCCCGCCTAGTCGAACGCTTCAACAAACCGACCATCCTCCTCACTCAAGTGGAACAGCACTGGGAAGGGTCCGGCCGTAGTTTTGGCACCTTCGATCTTTATCAGGCACTGCATAGTTGCAGAGATCACCTGGTGCGTTTCGGTGGCCATAAGCAGGCAGCAGGACTGGGTCTCAGAAAGGAACTACTGGCAGAATTCCGCACTGCATTCGAAAACGTTGTGGTGGAGCAAATGGACCCGGAAGACATCAGCCGAACAATGAAAGTGGACGCTATGGTTCATCTTGAGGAGATTAATCCTGAGCTGATGGCTTATCTTGAACGGATGCAACCTTACGGAGTAGGCAATCCAGAGCCCGTTTTCTGTTGCCGAGGTTTTCAGATGGAGAATCTGCAGATACTCAAGGGGTGCCATTTGCAGTTGCGGTTGAGGCAGGGAAAAGCACACCTCGGCGCCATTGGCTTCAACTTCATTGAGTCCGATCATCCACCTCCGGTTCCGCAGTGGCTACTCTTCAGCCCCAGATGGAACCATTGGCGGGGCGAGCAACGTATACAGTTGCACATAATCGACTACCGTTAAGATTTTAGATTGACGAATGACGATTGAAGCCTTAAGGTCGTCGAAACCAGAATGTTGCTGAGTCCGCACATCGGAAATGCAAGAATGAAAATCAAAAGAGCTAAACAATAGCCAATCTTCAATTGTCAATAGTCAATGGATTGAGGGATTTCGAATTTGGTTTTGAGCATGCTCCGTGCCCCATGCTCCATGCTGGCTGACAGCTGACCTAAAAACCCTTGTAAATGACAGGGCCCTGTGCTAGTAAAATGGAGCCCTGCAGAAGACCGCTCTTGGCGCAGTGACGACAGAACCAGACACAGGGCTCTTCCTAGCCTCTAACATTCGCCGTTTAAGGGGATGATGAAAGCTCTACTATACAAGGTTTCTTGGGCCGTGTTGGTCTTGTGGTTGTTCTTCTTCGCCCTTTCTTCTCCTGCCCGGGCCCAGGATAAAGATCTGAACAGACCGCTGGTGGCCTCTGGCACGAGACCCATGCTGGAACAGGACTCGGCAGACGCACGAAAGCTGGCCCTGGAGGAGGCTTTACGCGCTGCCGTGGAACAGGCTCTAGGCTGGCTCCTTCCTTCCGACCGCATAGTTCGCTATTATCCGCTCCTGTTGGATCATATCCTCAAGGAGCCCATGAGTTACATCCAGGACTATCAGATAGTCCACGAAGGTGTGACATTTGGACTATATCGGGTGACCGTGCTGACAACCCTGTACACCGAGGGGCTGACCCGTTCATTGCGCCGTCTTGGTCTATTTTTACCTGCCAGCGAACGTCCCCGGATTGCGATCCTGGTTGCTGAGCGCATCGGCCCTGAGGCCCCCTGGCATTGGTGGTGGCAGACTTCCCTTCTGGAACATCGACAGTTTATATTTTCTCAGGCTCTCGCAAAGCTCATGTCTGCCCAGGGTCTGGTGCCACTAGATCCGAATCTGTTTTTGGAGAGCTTACCTGAGGATCCGATCTACCAGGAACCTATGTTGGGTGATGCGCAGGGTGGAACCTTGGCTAAGGCTCTGGGAGCGGATGTGGCCCTGCTGGGTCAGGTTACTCACCGACCTGCCGGCACGGATTCAACTGGAATGGCTAGCGGCTCTCTACGAGCAGTGCGAGTGGAAAGTGGTAAGATTCTTGCCCGGGTCTCCGGCACTGTCCAGGTCCAGCCTTCCAGCGAGCATGCAGCATCTGACTACGGTTTTACTGCCTTGGCAGAACGTTTGACCCCGCACCTGGTGGATGGTGTGCTGGCTCCCTTTGTCGCCGTATCCCATGCCCCCAAGGAGGTTACCCTCCAGGTTAAAGGAGTGAGATTCTATGGTGATCTCATCCTTATCAAGGAGCACCTCCAACGCACTCCTGTGGTAAAGGAAATCAGGCAGATTCATCTGAAGGCCGACCTGGGATCTTTTACCCTCGTTCTAGCGGGAAACCTCGATGACTTGGAGAGTGCACTGGAGGGTCACGACTTTGGCACTTTTGTTACCAGCGCTGAAGTGACCGACGAAAACTTCATAGCAGTGACTATCCTCAACAAGAGGTAAGCCTCTCATTCCATGACCATTCCGAATTTCCTCACAATCTTGCGCGTCTTGCTGACACCGGTGCTGGTTATTTTGCTCCTCGAAGAACGCCTCAGTGAGGCCCTTTTCGTCTTTATAATAGCGGGAGTCACTGACGGACTCGATGGTCTGATAGCCCGTCTGTATAAACAGAAATCCAGGCTGGGCGCCTTCCTAGATCCGCTGGCGGACAAGTTGCTTCTGGTTACCACCTACATAATTTTGGCCGTCCAGAATCTGGTTCCAAGCTGGCTCACCGTCATTGTTCTCAGCCGAGACGTGCTCATCGTTTTGGGGGTATTCGTTCTATTCATGCAAGACCTACCTTTTGAAATCAAACCTACCCTTGCCAGTAAACTGACCACCTGTACCCAGATCATTACCGCAATTGTCACCATGGCAACAGCCTTGGCTGCGCCCCATCCGCTTCTCAAACATACCCTTTTTTACCTCACTGGCGCGGTCACGCTTGTGTCCTGGGGTCAATATATGGTCCGGGGAGTCCGCATTATGCAGAAAGCCGGAACCAGTAACACTAGGCAGTAAACATTAGGCACCCATAAGTCATTACACTTCGCGCATTTGCGCTTCGTTGTCATTAGGGCTTCGCCGTCAGTACGCTGCGCTGTCATTTGTTGTCATAGGAGATCCCCTATGTCTCACATCCCACATCTGCAGTTCCAAATTTCTCAATCTATCATTTCTGTCCGCTGCAATTTGCCTGCCGCCTGCTGACCGCTGCTCGCTGCCTACTGCCCGCTGGTGGTAGGGAAATTTTACTTGACAGTGACCAACTGTCTTGATACTTAGTATATGCTCTAAATAGGCACGTAGCTCAGGGGGAGAGCACTACCTTGACGCGGTAGGGGTCTGGGGTTCAAATCCCCACGTGCCTACCAGATCTACTCTTCAAAGGTGTTGATAACGACCTTCATGCGAATCAACTAATAGTAGTCAGCTAGAGGCATCGGCGAGGTAGAGCTCGGGTGCCTTTTCTTATTTAGTGAGATGGAAAAGCAATGGACGAAATAAGCGTATCAATTGGAAGTGACGAAAGCCAACGCCTGCCGAAGGGCATAAGTGCAGGGGAAGCTCTGGAACGTCTGCGAGTGAAAAAGGGCAACCCCGCGGTTGCCGCTAAGATAAACGGCGAACTCGTTGATCTCAGCAGACCATTGGAACAGGATTGCACCATCGAACCGCTGAACCAGAATAACGAAGAGGCCCTGGAGATTCTGCGCCACACTGCTTCGCACGTCATGGCCCAGGCGGTGCAAAGCCTGTATCCGGAAGTCAAAATTACTATTGGCCCAGCCATCGAAAACGGTTTCTACTATGATTTTGATTACCCTGAAACCTTCAGTGTAGAGGATATTCCCCAAATCGAAGCTAAAATGCAGGAGATAATCCGGCGAGCTTCGCCTGTCTTTCGCAGGGAACTGGATCGGCAGGAAGCAATCCGAATGTTCGCTGAGCGCAACGAGACCTACAAGATCGAAATGCTGGAAGAGATGGACGAGCCGGTGGTGTCGGTCTACGGACAGGATGATTGGCTCGACCTCTGCCGCGGCCCCCACTTGGTCAACACCAGTGAGGTCAAAGCCTTTAAGCTCACCGGAGTTGCCGGAGCCTACTGGCGGGGTGACGAGCGCAATCCAATGCTGCAGCGCATCTACGGCACCGCTTTCTTTTCCAAGAAGGACCTTAAGAGACATTTACAACTTCTTGAGGAAGCAAAAAAACGAGACCACCGTAAGCTAGGGAAAGAACTCGATCTCTTTCATGTAAGTGATGAGGCGGGACCGGGATTGGTCATCTATCATCCCAAAGGAGCGTTGCTCCGCCATTTGATAGAGACCTTTGAGAAGGAAGCACATCTCCGCCGCGGGTATCACATGGTCAGCGGACCACAACTGCTCAAGACCGAAATGTGGAAGAAGTCGGGGCACTTCGAAAACTATCGGGAAAACATGTACTTCACAGAGGTGGAAGGCCAATCCTACGGCATCAAGCCCATGAACTGTCTGGCCCATATGCTCATTTATAAATCCACAATTCGATCTTACCGGGATCTGCCTATACGATATTTTGAGATGGGTGTGGTGCATCGACACGAAAAGTCCGGTGTGCTTCATGGTCTGACACGAGTGCGTCAATTCACTCAGGATGATGCTCATCTTATCTGTACCCCGGAACAATTGAACGACGAGATCAAGGGAATTATTGATTTTGCCCTCGACATGCTGGAATTATTCGGTTTCGAGTACGAGATTGAACTCAGCACCCAACCAGAGAAACGTATCGGCACTGACGAAGATTGGGAAAGGGCCACCGTCGCTCTGCAAAAAGCACTTACTGATAAACAGCTCCCTTACAAAGTTTGTGCCGGTGAAGGAGCATTTTATGGTCCCAAAATCGACATCTTGCTGAAAGATGCCTTAAATCGTCGTTGGCAGTGCTCCACCATTCAGTGCGACTTCACCTTGCCGGAGCGTTTTGATCTAACGTACATCGGGCCTGATGGTGGAAAGCACCGTCCGGTGATGCTCCATCGCACCCTTCTTGGCAGTATGGAACGCTTCCTAGGCGTTCTCATTGAACATTACGCTGGCGCCTTTCCCACCTGGCTGGCACCGGTACAGGCCACCATCCTCACAGTTACCGACCGACATCAATCGTACGGCGAGGAACTCTACAAGCAGCTCCTGAATAGTGGTATCCGAGTGGAAAAGGATTTACGGAACGAAAAATTGGGTTACAAGATCAGAGAAGCACAGCTGCAGAAGATTCCCTACATGCTGGTAGTGGGCGACCGGGAGGTGGAAGCCGCTGGAGTCTCACCTCGTCGAAGGGACGGTAAGGATTTGAAGCTCATGGAGGTGGCGGATTTCGTTGAACTGGTTAGGAAGGAAAACGCGGCAACAGATTCGATTCTTAAAGGAGCATAGTGTTTTTCGGCATACAAAATGCTAGATGCTTACTACGAGGCACTGCATATGGCGAGCTAGAAATTCGAAATTGGTCCTTCGGACTCCCCACCCTGCGGGCGGGTCCCCAGTTTGGTCCTTCGGAC
>CBFDBW010000167.1:0-6490 GCA_965603145.1 uncultured Syntrophobacterales bacterium | reverse complement strand
ACAGGCCACTTAGGGAACTGGGAAGTTGCCCAGCATTATATGCATAACTTCGAAAAGCCTTTCTCTGTGGTTGCCACCAAGATGAAGCAGGCTTGGGCGAATCGGTTGTTGGATCATTTGCGGTCCCGTTTTGGCAATACTGTCATCGATAAGAAAGGCGGGTTGCCGAACATAATGCAAGCCCTTCGCAGAGGGGAAACAGTTGCCTTGCTGATAGACCAAAGCAGACGCAAACAAGGGATTGAAGTTACCTTCTTCGGCCATGAGGCAACTGCAACCCCTGCCGCTGCCCTGCTGGCGATGCGATGCAAAAGTACGGTTTTACCAATGTTTTGTGTCCGTGATCCTGACGGCCAGCTGACCATTCATGTGAAACCACCTCTGGAAACGATAAGGACAGGCGACTTGCGGAGCGATCTACAGACCAACACCCAAATTATGATGAATGCGGTGGAAGAGATGGTCAGGGAATATCCAGATCAGTGGTTTTGGACTCTGAAACCGTGGAAGGTCGCCTACCCACATCTCTATCGGGAGTGGGAGGAGCGACGACGACAACGCAAAACAAGAAAGAATCGACGGGTCTCGCATCGCAAAAAACGAGCCCACCCGTCACTCCCCGGTAGCACATAGTTCAGCTGCTACTTACCAGGAAACGTTCTGCTCTTTCTCGGGCCACATCTTTTTGCAAAAATTCGCACTCCTCGCGGTCGAACTCCCAGCAGCATTTCGGCTTGATCTCATAAATAGCGCAGAAAAACTTGGCGGTAGCGAAGTATTCGAAGAGAAAAGGACAGAAACGCTGATACTCGCAGCCGTCACCCCGAAAATATACGTACCAGAGGCTGGGAGGTTTAGAACTTCCGCTGAAATCAGGAACCCCCCCTCGGATCTCACAACACCCTCCACAGTATTCACACCAGATCGTTTCAGGTAGAGGTTCCTGCGTAGGATCTAGCAGCCTCATGGTGGATATCTCGCCATGATTGTTGAGATCTTTCAGGTCTTGCCGAATGGAGAGGAATATTTCCGCCCAACTCAACAGATGCTCCGCCGAGATGCTTGCCAAGCTCTCCTCGGAAAAATCAGCAAAGCCGGGCTCTCTGCTGAACTCTTCAAGGTTGAGTTTTCGCAGCTTGTTTAAAGGAAAATAGGGATCAGCCAGCCCCTTTACCACGCACTCACGCTCCCGGGCTTGCTGATAACAGGATGCCAGCGAGCCAAGCGCTTCATGCCAACGACTCAGGATCTTCGGATCAGATTGCCCCAGGAGCTCCAGTTCTCGTTGTCGCCGATTGAGGTCACAAAAAGCGATGAATCGTCTACGGAAAGAAGATGCGGACATTGCTCGAACTTTGATCATGGCGCGAATGGCTTTATCAGGGGAGACGGCAGAATGGCCACCCTTCTGACTTGTGTCTTCTCAAGCTCAACGCTCTACGCTATGCGGTTTCGGAAAGTTCATGTCGTTGCAGAAACCGCTGCCAACGTTTGTCAATCCAGGCTTGCAGATAATCTATTTGCTCAGGGGTGATGTGCTTAAAACGTCCCTGTAATTTCAGGTATTGGCTGACCGGCTTTTTCTTGCCGCTACGGGCCATGCTGCGGCTGCGTCCAGTTAGGCGCAAAACACCGTTTTCAATCTCGAGAAGGACCCACATGGCAGTGTCCACCGCCAATTTTCCCAGTTTGACCAAATCATCGGTGGGAAACCCCCACCCAGGAGGGCAGGGAATGTTTACATGCATGAAGCGGGTGCCTTGGATGTTCTTGGCTTTCGCAACCTTGTCATACAAATCCAGTGGATATGCTGGCGAGGCTGAAGCCATGTAGGGAATTCCGTGGGCTTCCATGATGGCCAGGATGTCCTTTTTGTGCTCGATCTTGGTTCCCGGAGTGGTGGTGGTGAATGCACCCATAGGTGTGGCGCTTGACCGCTGAGTGCCCGTGTTCATATAGCCTTCATTATCGTAACAGATGTAGAGAAAGTCGGTATTCCTTTCCGCAGCAGCGCTGAGAGCCTGAATACCGATGTCGAAAGTGCCGCCGTCGCCGGCTATTCCCACCACAGTGTAATCGGTCTTGCCCAGTGCTTTCAGACCAGCGGCGATGCCGGTAGCCGAAGCCGCAGTAGTGGCGAAGGCGGTGTTGATGTTGGTAAGCCGGACTGAGGTGGACGGATAGAGTCCATGGAGCACGGTCAGGCAGGAAGCCGGTATGGTCAGAATGGTCTTTTCACCCAAAGCCTTTAGAATGTGACGATAAGCCAGGGACAAACCGCATCCAGAACATGCCCTGGTCCCGGGCAGCATGTATTCTTCCTCTGGAAGTTGCATCACCTTGGTTGTCATGATCTCACGCCTATTAATATATATTAAATATATTAACGCTCTGCGCTTTGCGCCATACGACTAGACAGCAACTCCTATCCACTGAGGGGTGCTAACTTGACCTTTCTGCTCCAGGGATTTTATGGTGGCAGCTTCCAGGTCAGCGGCGGTGATACTCTTACCGCCCAGACCCACAATGTAATTCGTGACCGTGGGTCGCAGCCCACCTTCGAAAAGAGCCGCCTTGGTCTCGGTGCACGTGGCGCCTTCGTTGCCGTAACTGATATTCTTGTCAAAAATCACCACGTGTTTCGCATCTGACAGCGCTTGGCGAAGTGTCGCCGCCGGGAAAGGCCGGAAAACTCGCAGGGCCACCACTCCAGCCTTCCAGCCCTTCTCCCTGAGCGCATCAACAGCAAGGGAAGCCTCGTTGGCGAGAGAACCCATGGTGAGCAGAATAGTATCTGCCCCTTCAGTCCGATATTTCCACAGTAAACATTCATAGCTTCGGCCGAAAACCTCCCCAAACTCGCGGCCCACGTTAAGCATAACATCCCCTGCGGACTCGAGGGTTTCTTGCAGACGCATGCGAAACCCCATGTAACTGGGACAGGACACACCCTGGGCATTAGCCCGTGGGTCCGCCAGCATCACTGGGTTGATATTTATGGGCTCCGGACCGTCCACCTGCAGGTGGGGCACGTATGGCGGCAGGAATGCATCCACTTGCTTTTGGTCCGGTATCTCTACCGGCATGACCGTGTGTGACAGCACGAACCCGTCGAAGCAGACCATCATGGGGACGTGGAGCTGCTCGCAGATCTTATATGCCATGATAATGCTGTCCATAATCTCTTGATTATCCCGGCAGTAGACCTGCATCCAGCCGGTGTCGCGTTGGGAGATGGAGTCCTGCATGTCATTGAAAATTGTCCAAGGCGCCCCAAGTCCTCGGTTAGCAAGAGCCATGACAATTGGCAACCTCGCCCCTGCGGCCCAATGCAGTTGCTCATGCATATAGGCCAGGCCATTCGCCGCCGTAGCAGTGAAGACTCGCGCTCCTACAGTTGAGGCGGAAATACACACGGTCAGAGCACTATGCTCGCTTTCAACCCGAATAAACTCTGCTTTCAATTCTCCTGACTCCACATACTTGACCAGGGTCTCAGGAATTTTGGACTGTGGGGTTATGGGGTAGGCAGCAATGACCTGTACCCGGCAAAGTTTGGCCCCCATTGCAGCTGTCTCGTTCCCATTGATAATTTGCACTTTGCTCATATCTGCTCCCCACCATGCTGGGCTTGGATGGCAATCGCCGCTATTTCAGTTGTCCTCCCCTACTCAACTTCTTCCTGGATGACACATTCACTAAGCACAAATTGCTCCTCGACCTCCATCCGGATTGCCTTGGTTGGACACACCTGGGCGCAAACCCCGCAACCTTTGCAATATTGAAGATCTATTTCAAGGGGTATTCCTCTTTTCACCGTGCCATCCGGACAATAGAGCCAGCACAAATAACAGGTGTCTTTCTGCTTTTTACAAGGAGTACATTTGCGTAGGTCAATTATCGGACGCTTGGCCCTCCACTCGCCTGTGTTGCCTGCCTCTCCTTTCGCCAACGTGGCGCAAGCAGAAATGAACTGGTCCTTTTTAGAGGCCATAGAGGACTGCCCTACCTTACCTAACTTTTCCTAGTTACTTCGAGAGCTGTACGAGCTACCAGCAACCTCGAAATGATTCTTGGTATTATAACACCAGCGGTCCACGAAAAGGATCGGGTAGAGATATATTCCACCACCATGACTAAAACTGCTCACCGCTATGCTACGACAGTTGCCAGTCGCGGTTGATCCTCGTTGCTTCGTAGGTGAGCCGGGCTCCTTGAATGTTAATCTTTGCCGCCTGCTTGCTGAAATTCTCGCCGATGGCTTCTTCCAGACTTTCCATCTGAACCAAGCAACTGGCCTTGGAAAAAGCACCAAGTAAAGAAGTATTGATCAGTACGGTTCCAGCAACCACCAGACCGACCTCTCTGGCAATAGAGCTGGCATCGGAGGTTGCCACTGCAATGTCCATGTCAGTGCAGAATTTTTCGGGCCCACTGCTGGAATTTAAGATAAGGAGCCCATCCGGTTTCAGGCCGCCCAGCACGTCAACCGTCTGTAAAAGTCTTTCATCCAGTACAACTACCACATCAGCTTGAGCCGTTGGACTCAGAGTGCGAATAGGCTTTCTTGAAAACCTGGTTGTAGCGGTAATGGGAGCTCCCCGTCGCTCAACACCAAAAAATGGCGCGGCAGTGACTCCTTGGTAACCGTCAAGATAAGCAGCCTCGGCAAGTATCATTGCAGCGGTTACAGCACCCTGACCGCCGCGGCCGTGCCAGGTTACATTGATGACTTTCTCTTCTCTGAAATCCCCAACCATGGTACCCTATATACCTTCTGACCCACTTGATTGTCCAGTGATCTAAAACAGTCAGCACTCAGCCATCAGCTATTAGCCAAGTAAAGAATCCGGCCAGGCTTGGTATTTACTGAAAGCTGACCGCTGATTACTGAACGCTTAGTTCCCGCTTTTTCCTTGCCGCTTTCCTATTTCTACGATAGATTTTTCAGATGTAGGAATCACCACATCTTTACTACTTGTTGAGAACGTTGGATATGTCCGAAAGACTGATAGAGAAAATCACACTGCCAAACGGTTTGATTCTGGAAATCTGGGACAAATCTCGTCTCATGGCTGGCGACAGATGGCTTGTCTCGCTCTTAGCCAAAGTGGAAGTCACTGTTTTGCCCGAATACTTCTCTACCCTGGACGATGGCGAACAAGCTTACCAAGATCTGGTCGCCGCCCATGGCAACCCTCTGGTTTTCACCCAGGAAAAAGTGAAATTTTTCGTGGATGAAAGGGAAAGCAAAGACGTGCTCACAAGACTGTGCCAGAGAATCAAAGACAATCTGGTAGTATATCTCGGCAACCCCAAATTTGCCTCGCTTTACGTACTGAAAAAATATGGCGACCTACGAGATCGCCAGGATTGGGGCGCCGAAACCCCCGAGAAATGATGCGCTCTTCCCCCGCAGGGAGAAGTTAAATATGGCGAAAACCTTGCAACCTTGACCGCCCAGAAAAAGTTTTTGCCTTAGGCTGCCGACCGATAACGTCTCTGCCTTCTCTGAATCCGTTTGATCGCTTTCTTACGTTTAATCCTTCGACGCTCACTCTTACTCAGATAATATGTGTGTCTCCGAAGTGCTGGTTGAACGTTTTTCTGAAAATCCTTGCGCAGCTTTTTGATTTTCCTTTCCAACGAGTCTCTTTCAACAGAAAAAGAGCCCTTTTTCCAGGACTCAGCCGCAACTTCCTCTGGCATGAATAGCTGTAAGCAACCGAACCTCTTCATAATTTCCGAAATTGTCACCCAAAACAATCATGCTGCTGCAGCCCCTTGGAGAATTTTTATCTAACATATCTTCTAGACAGTTACAACCCCGCACTCCCATCGTGCATGGCGCAGAGCGCATAGCGGCTAATGGTCATGAGGTCATTTGCCTTCGGCGTCATTCATGGTTAGTCATCGAAACGACCTAGTGACAAGAAATGACAGCGAAGCTTAATGACGGCCACTTCAGTGGCCAAGTGACTACAAAGGACAGCGTAGCCTAGTGACGGCGGGACCAAAAGACCCTAGCTTGCATGCTTCCGCTGTTTCATATTATACCGGTTCGCTTGCCTGCCAGGTAGGCACCACCCCAAGGCCCGGCATCATCGCCCAGTTGAGCTCTTACCACCTTTACCTCAGCCGGTGGAACAAATGTCAGCCGCCGCCCTAACTCCTCGCGCAAGGGACCGATGAACGCCTTCCAACCGTTCGAAAGGCCACCGCCGATCAGAACGGACCGAATTCCGAGCAGATGTGCCACGTTGGCGATGGCAATGGCGAGACTGGTACCAACCAAATGAAAGAGCTCCTGGGCCAATTTGTCTCCGGCCATAGCCGCGTCGTATATGGATTCAGCATCCAGTCCCCCTGAACTGTTCAACTTATCCCTCAAGCTGCTATTTACTCCTTTACCCAACCGCTCTTTGGCTCGCCAAACGAGCCAGGAGGCCGATGCCAGGGTTTCCAGGCAGCCGTAGTTACCGCAGCGACA
>CBFDBW010000166.1:0-6560 GCA_965603145.1 uncultured Syntrophobacterales bacterium | reverse complement strand
CCCCCAAACCCAGCTGCGCTTGAAGTGACCAGGCCGGAGCCTTGGAACGACAGAAGAAACACCAGGAAGACATTTTCATTTCCAAATGAGACGTCAACTCGGCAATAGCTTCAATGTATAAACATCAAACATACATTTTTGGGGAAGCTCCTGGAACATTGGCGATGGAAAGAGGGAGGGAAAAACGTTAGAATAAGAGCCTGGTTGTTCTCATCAAATATTACGTGGACAGGAGATCTTGACAATGGCCACAAAGGTGACGCCCTTACACTATGTGACGGTTGAGTTTAGGCTATACCATGAAAAACAAGAGAACCAGGCTTTGGAAGCCTCAGGGCAGCACCGCTTTCTCTATGGTGTGGAGTCTTGGATCGACGGGGTGGATCAAAGACTGGAAAGCCTTGAAGAAGGTGAGTCTCTGGAACTGGTGCTAGAGTCGGAGGCAGCAGCATTTGTGGCATTTCAGCTGTTGCACCAAGATGAATTTCCCCAAGTAGATATGCGTCTGATGCTCGAGCTTAGAATTGTTGAGGTAATAAGGGCAGATCCGAAAGAGGTTGTCCAGGCGCTGGCGGCCTCAGTAACGTGCTGTGATCATTGTGGTAGCCACTGAGCGCACAGTGCTGGGCACTGTGCAGCGAGACTGGAGGTCGGGCGAGACGTGCGAGAAGGGGTTGAACCCTTCCTAAAGTGAGTGCGTGTCTGCCCTTCTCGCCAGCCTCGCACGCTGCGCTGTTTTTTGTGTCTGGTGCTTATTGCCTAGTTTTAGTTATCCCACGGCTCCAAGTCTCTACAGCTGGACTTACCCACCCGCATAAGCTTTTCATTATGGGGTAAAGTTTCCGATCATATTTACTTGAGATTTACGCCGGTCTGTACTATGGTAATACGCCGAAATCTTCCTGCAAGGAGAGTCGGGTATGGCGACGGTGGGCCTGAGAGTTATCAGCGGTAATAGCAATCGAGGTCTGGCAGAAAAGATCTGCGATTATCTTGGCATATCTCTCTGTCGTGCCAGGATTGATAGCTTCAACGATGGCGAGACTCTAGTGGAGGTTGGAGAAAATGTTCGGGGCACAGACGCTTTCGTGATCCAATCCCTTGCCCATCCAGTGAATGATCATCTCATGGAACTGCTGGCAATAATTGATGCTCTTAAACGTGCGTCAGCAAGGCGGATCACTGCGGTAATGCCATATTACGGCTATGCCCGCCAGGATCGCAAAAACAAGCCCCGTGTACCCATCACCGCACGTTTGGTGGCCGACCTTCTGACTGAAGTGGGAACTGATCGGGTGCTCACCATGGATTTACATGCCGGCCAGATCCAAGGTTTTTTCAACATCCCTGTGGACAATCTCTATGCCTCTCCGGTTCTCTTGCCCCATATAAGGGAGCAGTTTAGAAATGAACTGGTAATAGTAGCCCCCGACGCTGGAGGAGTTCCCAGGGCTCGCGCCTACGCCACCCGACTGAATGCCGGCTTGGCGCTG
Source organism: uncultured Syntrophobacterales bacterium (assembly GCA_965603145.1). Lineage (GTDB taxonomy): Bacteria > Desulfobacterota > Syntrophobacteria > BM002 > BM002 > BM002. The sequence goes on along the minus strand of CBFDBW010000166.1, from coordinate 5,067 downwards.
ATCGACAAGAGAAGAGCAGATGCCAACCAGGCGGAGGCTATGCACCTGATTGGTGAGGTGGAAGAGAAAACTGCGATTATCCTTGATGATATGGTGGATACCGCTGGAACCCTTGTAGAAGCGGCCCGTACCCTCCTGGAGAACGGCGCCAGAGCGGTGCATGCCTGTTGTACCCATGCAATTTTGTCCGGTCCGGCTGCTGAAAGATTGGCCCAGAGTCCTTTCGGATCGGTAGTGGTCACCGATACCTTACCAAATCAACCTGACAGAGCCGACATCCCCAACCTAAAAGTACTCTCATCGGCGCTACTGTTCGCCGAGGCCATCAAGAGTATTCACAACGAAGATTCCATCAGCCGACTATTCGAACTACAGCACTGAGGGTCATCACCCTAACCATGAGAGACTCACCTTTTGGTCGGGCTAGAGGAGACGATTATGAAAAGTGGCCTTACCTGTCCGCACTGTGGCGAGCTGGTATCCAAATACAGAAATCCCTTTCCCACAGTAGACATTATCATTGAGCTGGAAGACAAAGGGATCGTCCTGATTCAGCGGGCCAAAGAGCCCCATGGCTGGGCTATCCCGGGCGGCTTTGTGGATTATGGCGAATCTCTCGAGGAGGCGGCCCGGCGGGAAGCCCGCGAAGAGACCTCTTTGGATGTGGAGTTACTCGGGCAACTTGGTGCTTACTCTGCGCCCGACCGCGATCCGAGACACCACACTATTACTGTGGTTTTTCTGGCCCGAGCCCGGGGTGAAACGAAGGCCAGAGACGATGCTAGAGAGGTGGGGGTGTTTACTGAAGAAGATCTGCCCTCACCCCTGGCTTTCGATCATGCTCAGATCCTGGCTGACTACTTTGTTCACAAGAAGAGGCGGCAGTAACACTTCCCCAGAATAAGCCTGCCACCCTGTAAATGTAGTTTCTACATCTCCATATGCTGGTCTGTTGTATTATGAGCGCTCACTGCTCACTGATTACTGCCTACCGATCACCGCTTTACCATTTAAATTCAGCATCCGATTTCTCGGCAATCCGGTTAAAACGATACATATCAAACAGCCCTGCTTCCACCGGTTCGTCCTTGAGATATTTCTGGTAGTGCCAGTCTGCCTCCTCCCAGAAACTGGGACTGGTTCTTCTAATGGCATACTTTCTGGCGACATTGTAATAGCTGAGTTGATCCCTGATTTTGAGAAAGCCTTCTATAAACTCCTCTATTTCGTCTAGGTTTACTCGGACGAATGAGTTTGGATAGCTGCCCGTATAACCCTTGACTATGGTAAGGGTGTCGTCTTCAACAAGGCGCCTTCTCTCCTCGCCAAACATGAATGAATTGTTGCTCAGAGCCTTGTTGCGGATAACGGTATAGGCGAGGTCATTATCCTTGTTACCGGTAACCACATGAATAAAGGCCACATCCTGGACCACCTGTATCTCAGGGCCACGGAGCCCCGTCAGTTTTTGCAGGGCCAGGTCTGCTCTCTGTTCAAGTGGCCCTGTGTTTTTATCAACACAGTTTTTTCCCGGGCAGCGGTTCAAGTAGTCCTTGGGACCGGCAGCCGGGCCTGCATGCTCAATTATCTGCTCAAAAAATTCCTTTTTGGGATCGTTTGTCCTGTAGACAATTTCGGTGTCCCATTCAAGCCCCCGAAGAGGCTCCTCCAGGTGAATCTTATGTTCGACCCTGGCGCCCTTATACCACTCTGCCCGTTCCTCGACGCGCTTATCCTTTGGCAGGAAGCTCAAAAAATTATTCTCTCCCTCCATGCGGAGAAAGTCCATATAAAGCCGAGTTTCGAGTTGATGCCCCACATTGCCAAACACGTTAAAACCGACGACCAGCAGATAGTGGATCTTTTCAAAAAGCGGATAGTCAATTACCCAGCCGGTTTTGGGTGTGTCTCCCACAAAACCCTTTACCACGCTGGCACTGTCAAAATGCCTGAAAATCGTTAACAGGGCATTGCCATTGTGGCCGTCACCGTTCCAGATATGAGTTATATCATTTCCCTTTTTGGCCGGATCCAGTTTTGCAAGATACGTTCCCTTGGCATCCAGATATTTTTCTTGCTTACTCTGATAGTCAGCCCAGAGGATCGCGATGTTTAGTTTATCTTTCCCATTGGCCGGTAAGTCCAGATAATCACTCACACTGGCGATAAAGGCGGTATCATTGCTGATGGTGTCCTTCTCCGGATCGAAAAAGGCAATAAAAAAGTGGTCATTGATAACATTGAGGGCAATCTGGCCACGGCAAACAGGCCCCTTCATAAACCCCATGACGAAGAACTGGGCATCATCCAGCATGAACTGGTAGCGAGATTTGGCAGGCAGATCCGCAAAAGTCTTGAACGGATTGGAGGTTGTTTGGGGATCATAGGACGGCAGCTTGTTTACCTCATAATCGTCCTGCAGAAAGAGCTGCCGGTAGCGCTCTATTTTTTTCCTGTTTATCCGATAAACAGTGTGATTTTTCGAGACAATGGTTGATTCTATTTTCCGCAAGCGGTAGTAGAATTTTGCAACCCCGGGATCGTCATACGGTCTCACTGTATTGATCTCAACCACCGGTTCTCCTGGAGCCGTTTTGGATCGAACCAGCCGGTAAAACTCCCGGTCCGGCAGAGCATCAAAATGGATATGGCCCATAAACAGATGTTCATAAATATAGCGTGATACAAGCTGCTGCTTTAGTGAGCTGCCGTTAAAAAACTCCTCCCACTGATTTATGATTTTCCTGGCCTTGGCCGACATGGGTGGCCGCGGAGTAATCAGGGCTCCCTGTCTCAGCCAGTCAACAATTGTTTTATGTTCCTTTTCGGTCAGTCCGGGCAGTGCATACGGCATTCCCCACAGAGGATATTTTTTCTTGTATTCACTGAAATCTTCTGCAGTTGTACAGTTCTGTTTTTTGTCAAGACTGATATCAAAACTGGCCGGCAGAAGTTCCGTCTCCGGCAGGGGCTTCTCTTTTTTCAGCTGCAGCATCAGATTGACCACGGAGTTTTCGAGATTTGCCTGCGGGGTCTGATCCCTCTCGTTGAGAACAGGATGGAAACCCATCTGGCGCCATTCTTCCACTGAATTCGCATCAATAAATAGCCGGGTCGGCTTATCCGGTCTCAATCTGGCACTATCGTAAACCAGCTTTGTGGTACCGCCCCGCTCGAGCCCTTCATAACAGGTGAGCTTCAGCTGGCATGGCGCATCATAACAGCCGTGGCACACATCACAGCGACGCTCCAGGATGGGTTGCACATCATTATGAAAAGAGACTTCACCAGGTTTATAAGCACTAACAGTCCGATCCACAGTTTGCTCAGGCCCGTATTTCCTCTTAAATTTTGCAGTTCTGTAGGCACTGCATCCGGCTACAATGATCAGTACCAGGATAAAATAGGCAGTAGCTCCTTTCATAGATCAACTCCCGTCTTTGCTGAACGTCTGGCGCTCAGCGCTGAGACGAAATCTTTATCTTCTTAATAGCCCCCGGCCCTATATTGACAAACTCCGGCACATTGGCGGCATAGTGGTCATCGCTGAAACGGGATAAACACACAGGGGGACTGTCAACTCCGTTTGCATCAATGTGGGTCAGAAAAATCTCGGTAAAAGGGGTATTGGCTTTGGAACTGAACAGCATCCATTTTCCATTGGGCGAAAAGCTGTGCCATGAGTTGAAAAGCTCACGGTTGCAGCGCATCCTTCGAGCCTCCCCTCCGGCTGCAGGTATAATGAAGAGCTCGCTATCCGGCTGGAGCATGATGCCGGTCCTGCTGCGGGTAAAGACAATCCACTTGCCGTCCGGCGAGAATCTCGGAAAATAGTTGCTCATGCCGTTATGGCTGGCACCTTTCAGGGGCTCAGGTGTCCCGCCTTTTCCTTGATTGAACGGAATCCTGTAAAGATCAAACTGGATGGGAAACTTTTCGTTCAGTTGCTGAATGGAGGCATCCTCGATATGGGTGCGGATGTTTGTGATGTCTTCATGGTAGTCGTTTTTGGTATTTGACCTGGCAAAGACAATGTACTTTTCATCCCAGCTCCAGCTCGGGCCTGTCTGGACAAAGTCATAATCATCAGCTCCGGGAAGGAGATGAAACTCCCTGTTGTCAACCGAATACCAGGCCAGCACGCCGTAGGTTGGGAAGAAGAGCTGGCAGAAAGCAGCTTCATTGGTCAGGGCGGCATAGGATATCTCATGTACCGTACTCACCAAGTATGTTCCGCGGGGAGATATCTTGGCAAACAACCCCCTGGTTTTTGGCAGAAGTTCCGGCTTGGGGAAATCATTCCAGCTAATGAAATCCTCCTCCGACAATTCGATGTTCTCCCTGACCGGCGTGATAAAATGAGCGCCGCTGTCATTTTTGTAGTTCATCTCCATGCTGATTAAAGTGCCGTCTTTTGAAAAAAGATGACAGCTCGCACAAACAGGAAGATTCTCCATGACAACTGGCGGTTTTTCATATGAAGAGATGTCACCCAGACGCCACTTTATCTTTTTAAAATTTTTCTTCCCTACCTTAAATGGGAGCTGAACCTGCCGGTAAAATATTGAGGCATCAACACGATCTTTTGAAGTGGAAATGCGGATACTATTTCTTGCCGTGATGTCGCCTGGATGTTTGTGGTCAAAACCGTAAACGGTTATTTTCGCAGGATCATGGATTGAGTTGGCTTTGATGACCTCCCAGATCGGTTTGTCCGGCGTCCAGTTCTGATTATCGGCACGTGCGTAAATCGGGCTGCGCTGGTTGCTGAATTCAACCACGATAAGCCAGTGGTTCGAGGCGGTGTTAGCGTCATTCCAGGCGATAACAGGTGCAGCGATCTCAGGCGGAAAAACAGCTCCGTCATAGGGATAGGTGATGGCCAGATCGGTGTTGTTTCCGACTTTATTATTTTTTGTGGCGAGCTTCTGCACCGGGTGTCGAATATTGTCCGGCATCTCTTCCGAACCCCGCACCTGGCTGTCCCAACTGTTGTTACCAGAAAAGGCGCAATGGCTCAAGGCGATACTTACCAGCAGAATAAAAAGCAGGTTCGATTTCTTTTTC
>CBFDBW010000165.1:0-6564 GCA_965603145.1 uncultured Syntrophobacterales bacterium | reverse complement strand
TGGCGCTGCAGCTCCAGGAGCTTGAGGACCGTGACCGTATCCGTATCGGAAAGCGACCGTCGGGCATGCTTTGTCAGGAACTCATTTATGACTGCCGACGAACGATCCAAAACCACTGCAACGTAGTCATTCCTCGCCGACCAGGGATCATGTAAGAGCTCATTTGCCTTGTTTTCGAAGTCAGCGGCAACGGCATCACGCAGCCAATCTAAAGATTCTCGTAAAGAAACCCTCCAGGCTTGATTCCACTCCGGGTGCCCACCAATATGACAACCACAGTCGCTTCGCCATCGCTCTACCCCGTGAGAACAACTCCAGGAAGAGTTTTCAAAGATTTCAACTTCGTGAGTGGGAGGATGTAGCGCCAAGTATTCGCCATAATTAGTGAGACGGGCCAACTCTTTCGTCTCAATGTAATTGAGGGCAAAGGCGAGAGCCATGTCTCCGAAACGATGGTGGTGGCCGTAAGTCTCACCGTCCGTGGCAATGTGAGACAGCTGTGGCCAGTCACGTTCGTCTGAAAAACCATCCAGTAATCTTCTGGCAAACGCCTCGCCATCCTTCAATACTCTTTCGAAGGCCACGGCACGAGACATCGGCCCATGATAAAAGAATATCGCAATAGTTCTCCCTGAAGGCAGTCGAAGTGTGTAGGCCATGCTGGGGTCGATCCTTTCTCTACCAACATCCACCCACTCCCCTCCATGCATAGGTTTCACTCTCAGGGCTTGCCTCGGAGCAAGGATGGTAAATCGAATGCCCAACTCCGCCAGTATTTCCAAGCTTTCGAGATCAACACCGGTCTCAGGAAGCCACATGCCCTCTGGTTCGCGGCCAAAGCGATACTGAAAATCTCTTATGCCCCATAACACCTGGGTGTATTTGTCTCTCCTGTTTGCCAGCGGTAGAATCATATGATTGTAAGCCTGAGCCAAGGCTGAACCGTGTCCAGAATATATCTGCTGGCTCTGACGATCAGCCTCCACGATGGCGCCACATACCTCTGGGTCATTGACCTCCAACCAGCTCAACAAGGTTGGGCCAAAATTAAAGCTGATTCTCGCGTAGTTGTTCACGATCTTCTCGATCCGCCCCTGTTGGTCCAGAATGCGGGAGGTCGAGTTGGGCGCGTAGCACTCTGCGGTAATTCTCTCGTTCCAGTCGTGATACGGGTGGGCCTCGTCCTGCTGCTCAATTACCTCGAGCCAGGGGTTTTCCCGCGGCGGCTGATAAAAGTGGCCGTGGATGCAGATATAACGTTCCATATTCTTCATTCCCAACTCCAGTAATCAGTAGTCAGTAGTCAGCGGTAAGCAGTGAGCCCTTCGACAGGCTCAGGGCGCTTCGCGCAGTGAGCAGTCAAGAATTCAGCTATTTTACTAATTCTCCAGTTCTCTAATTTTCTAATTATCTAATAAATCTGTTCTGCCCGCCTGTCATGAGCTTGTCGCGGGGCTACCAGCTGTATTTCCCTATGCTCTATGCTCTATGCTCTATGCTCTATGCCTTCCGCAATCCGCAATCCGCATTCTGAAATCCCAAATCCCAAATCTCTTCTCTATCCGTCGCTTTTAAAAAAGACTGCCCCTAGAGGCGGCAGGGTGAGTTTCAAGGAGTACGGCCGGCCGTGTATTTCAACGGGCACGGCATCAATCCCACCGAAATTGCCATGACCGCTACCACCGTATTCTTCAGCATCACTATTGAGGATTTCTCGCCAAAGTCCTTCTCTGGGTACCCCCACTTGGTAGTTATATCGGGGCGTCGGTGTGAAGTTTAAGACGGTGAGTATGATTTCACTTGTGGATCTACTTTTGCGAATGAGGCTGAGGGTGCTTTGCTGCGTGTCATTGCAGTCAATCCATTCAAAGCCTGCCGGATCGAAGTCAAGTTCATAGAGAGCCTTCTCAGTACGGTAGGTCCGATTCAATTCTTTCACCCATCGCTGCAATCCTGCATGCAACGGAAACTCAAGCAGGTGCCAATCCAAACTCTCTTCGTGATACCACTCACTCCACTGGCCGAACTCACCCCCCATAAACAGTAGCTTTTTGGCTGGTTGGGCGTACATGTGTCCAAACAGAAGTCGTAGGTTAGCAAATTTCTGCCAATCGTCTCCCGGCATCTTCCCCAAGAGCGAGCCTTTACCATGCACTACCTCGTCGTGCGACAGCGGCAAAACGAAGTTCTCGTTGAAGGCATACAAGAGTCGAAAGGTCAACTGGTTATGGTGATATTTCCGGTAGATGGGATTTTTGGACATGTAGACCAAGGTGTCGTGCATCCAGCCCATGTCCCACTTCATACCAAAGCCAAGGCCGCCCACATAGGTAGGCCTGGAAACCATGGGCCAGGAAGTTGATTCCTCAGCTATGGTCTGAACATCAGGATAGGTGGAGTAGATCTCCTCATTGAGACGGCGCAGAAAAGAGATGGCACCAAGGTTCTCGCGGCCACCATACTCGTTTGGAATCCACTCGCCTTCCTCGCGGGAGTAGTCGAGATAGAGCATGGAAGCAACTGCGTCAAAGCGTAAGCCGTCAGCGTGGTAGGTGTCCAGCCAAAAGAGAGCGCTGCTTATGAGAAAGCTGCACACCTCGGACCGTCCATAGTTGAAAATAAAACTTTTCCAATCGGGGTGAAACCCTATTTGGGGATCAGAATGTTCATACAGATGGGTGCCGTCAAAAAAGCCGATTCCATGCTCGTCGGTTGGGAAATGCGATGGCACCCAATCCAGAATCACACCAATATCCTGCTGGTGCAAGCAATCAATCAAATACATAAAATCCTGCGGGGTTCCATGCCTGCTGGTGGGCGCGAAGTATCCTCTCGTCTGGTAGCCCCAGGAGCCATAAAAAGGATGCTCCATAACCGGAAGAAACTGCACATGGGTGTACCCCATCTGCTGGACATATTCTGCCAATTTGGCAGCGAGTTCTCTGTAGGTGAGCCAGCGATTGCCCTGCTCGGCCAGGCGCATCCATGAGCCCAAGTGGACCTCGTAGATGGATATGGGAGCGTCTGACGAGTTGTGGCTGCCCCGCTTGGCCATCCATGCCTGGTCATTCCAGGTGTACTCCAGGTCCCAGACGATGGAGACGGTCTCTGGGGGCGTGTCATTGTAGATGCCGAACGGATCGGCTTTGTCCACCCGGTAGTCGTTGTAGCGGGAGACAATATGATACTTGTATCGGGCACCTTTGACTGCCTCTGGTATGACCCCTTCCCAAATCCCAGAGCGGTCTTTGGGCTTAAGCGGATGGGTCCTCTTGTTCCAGTCGTTGAAATCGCCGATAACGCAAACCTGCTCTGCATCAGGAGCCCAGACTGCAAAGTATGTCCCCTGCCCTTCCCCTGCAGATAACAGGTGCGACCCCAGCTTTTCGTACAAGCGAAAATGACTCCCTTCGTTGAAGAGGAAAATGTCCTGCTCACTAAGCAGGGTGACCTCTTCAATAGACTTAGTCATGGTTCATTCTCCTGGTGTTTGCCACCGGTAAATCGGCGGGCAGTGTCCGCCATGTATAAAACCCTAGCCCGGATGTTTCATGAATTGTCGTCGCGAGACCGCGAAGATGGCCGTGCCACCGGGCAACCGTCCCGCGGTACCGCGGCATTGGACCCGAGGCGTACCTGAAAACGGTACGTCGCAGGGCCCGACACCCGAGGACCCCCGGAAGGACGGTCATATCCACGGTCGCAGCAGGGGATTCATAAAATATCTGGGCTAGCCTTGTCAGTTCGATCATAGTAATTAAGGAGACCAGGCAATTACCATACCAAAATTGTCATGCCCTAGCCTGCACCGACCCGTAGTTTCTCCGCAAACAGGGGCGGAAGTCCAGCTTTAATGATGGCTGACGCAACTTTTTCCACATCGTAGTCAAGCCGTATGAATCGGCTTTTGATTTCAGTGTTATCCACATCAATAAGGACAAATCCGGTCTGGGGGTTGTCGTCTTTGGGTTTGCCCACGCTACCGGCATTGATGAATACCTTACCGTCAAGTTCCCGCCTGAACGGTTTGTGAGTATGTCCAAAAATAAGTACGTCGGCATCAGCCTTCTTTGTCATCCGACGGTAGAATTTCTCACTTCTCTCTTCATACCAGTAGAGGTTGTTGGCCATAGGTGTGGCATGGAAGATGTGAACTCTTTTCCCTGCTACATCGAACCGAATGGAGAAAGGTAAATCTTTCATGTATTTCTTGTTTTTAGAGCTGGTATGAGCCTTGGTCCACTCAAAGGAGACATGGGACAACTCTGTTTGCACGGGATCTTCGTATTTACAGCCGCAATCATCAGTTTCATGCGCCACATTGAAGTCATAGTTCCCCTGAACACCCTCTATCCTGTGCTCGATCATGAACTCGGTGACCTCATTTACAAAAGGCGCGTAGCCGCCCAGATCGGACAGATGAATAATCCTGTCCGGTTCATGACGCATTGCTTCCTCGTAGCAGCGCTCCAAGGCCACTATGTTTGCATGAACATCACCGAATACAATCAACCTCATAGCAATATATCCCTGGTTGCAAAATGCTCGCTTGGCAGTTGCCCATGACGCTTTCTCCAAGCGCTGAACTGCCTGCGTGGGGCGGACCTTTAATCCCTCATCGTATTTTTATTGAGGTTGTAGCTACTTACAATCGCCAAGGCGATGGCCGGTGATGTGATTTATCATTTTCATGTTTGAATAGTCCATTGACATCTCGATTGTACCTTTAAAGCGGTTTCCACTGTAGGTTATTTTGCCGTTAGCTATCGCGTCACCGCCGTGGCCGTGGCACTTCATAACCCAGGTCACGGTATCTCCGACCACCTTGCTTTGAGTGATTTGGCACTCCCCACCTTGCTGAGAACCCTGCGGAACAAAATCCTTTTTTGTCATGCACTGGGTATATGTCACCGGCGGCATACTCGTAGTCATCCCCTGCATCTCCATTCTCGTGGTAATCTCCCAGTTGCCCTCCTGCATATTCGGTACCGAATCGGCAAAAGAAATTGAAACAGCCGCCAATAGAATTACTGAAATCGCAAGTAGTTTTTGTAACATCAGCGTTCCTCCGGTTCTTAAAGTAGGTTGATTATCATGGATGCTTTTGTAGGAGCAACCTCGCCATTTCTCATTGCTCATCTCTCATTGAGCTTTCATCTAAATCATCTTAATAAAATGCAAAAAGATAAATCCGAAATCCGAAACTGGGAATCCGCCCGAAGGGTGGGAGTCCGTAGGATCAATCCGAAATCTGCAATGTACCCGGTGCCTACTGACCATGGGCTGCCGCCTGTTTGAGCCAATCTCGCAATTGGCTCTCTCGCGGAAAGCGGCCGACACTCTTCACCTCACCATTTATCACCAACGCTGGCGTTGCTACCATACCATAAGCGGCGATTTTGTTTAGATCTTTAACATGTTCCACATCACCAGCAATTCCCTCGGCCGTCATCACCTGATAAACCATTTGCTCCAGCTTATCACAGTTTGGGCAGCCAGGACCCAGGACCCTGACCTCAAGGGTTCGTTGTTCCTCGACCTCCACTGGCTCACCTTTATATTTCTCATACTCCCGCAAAAAAGCCAGCCTGTATTCCGCTTGAGCGCGCGGCGGAATGTAGTTCTTTGATTTAAGATATTCAAACAGGTACTCGGCCACCTCATCATCCGTGGAGAAATCTTGCAGAGACGCCTTTTCGAGTGCAGCCGATAGCCCCACTATCCCCACGGTGAACTGCCCAACCCTTATCTGGACGACTTCATTGTTCTTGCTCACGGATGGTCCTTTGCTTCAGCTAGCAGATGGGGCGGGCCTCCGTGCCCGCCTTATAATTTTTCGCATGCAAAGCGTTCCCTTGGCCGGCACAGAGGCCGGCCCTACTTTATAGTGAGACGTGAGGTCGGGAGGTCTAGCGAGACGAGAGACAATAGCACATCTCCATCGCGGCTAAAAGCCGCTCCCACAGAGAAATCATACAGCTGTTCTCTGTCTTCTGTCCTCTGAACCCTGACACCTGTCTTCTTTCGCCGCGTCTCCGTCTCTCCCCGTCTCCGCGTCTTCGTATGCTGCCCACTGCAAAATTCGCTATGCGCTCTGCGCCATGCGCTTGGCGCTTTTTGACGACGGACAACAGACAGCGAATACTATTCGCTCAGTAGCTTCTTAATCTCGGTTTTTGTTGCCACCTTCCCTGTAAGCTTGACCTCTCCATCCACCACCAGGCCAGGTGTGATGAATACTCCGTAACCGGCAATCTCATTCACATCAGTGACCTTACTCACTTCAGCCTCGAGGCCCAGTTCTTTTACCGCCTCTCGGGTGTTCTTCTCCAAAGTGTGGCATTTTGGACAACCAGGCCCTAATACTTTGATATCCATGTTGAACCCCCATTAATATAAGCAGTCAGCTATCAGGTGTCGGGTGTCAGGTGTCAGGGAAAAGAAACACAAAAGCTGAAACCTGAAACCTGGCTTTTGACTCCTGAATCCTGAACGCTGACCGCTATCAGGCAAAATATGTCCCAAATATCAGACCACTGATGGTCGACATTACCACCACCAGAC
>CBFDBW010000164.1:0-6566 GCA_965603145.1 uncultured Syntrophobacterales bacterium | reverse complement strand
GCTCCCTTCGAGGAAAACATTCCGGTTATTATGGGACTGCTCGGTATCTGGTACAATAACTTTTTTGGTGCTGAGACCCATGCCATCCTGCCCTACGATCAGTATCTATATCGCTTCCCGGCCTACTTCCAGCAGGGCGACATGGAAAGTAACGGCAAGAGCGTGACCAGGGATGGAGAGAGGACAGATTATTCCACTGGACCCATAATCTGGGGTGAGCCAGGTACCAACGGCCAGCACGCTTTCTATCAGCTCATCCATCAGGGCACCAAGCTGATCCCTTGTGATTTTCTGGCTCCTGCCAGAAGTCTCAATCCCCTGGGTATCCACCACGACATTCTTATTTCGAACTTTTTGGCTCAGACCGAGGCCCTGATGAAGGGCAAGACCAAAGAGGAGGTCAGGATCGAACTGGAAGGTTCGGAACTTTCGGAGGAGGAGCTGGAGAACCTTATTTCCGCCAAGACTTTTGAGGGGAACAGACCTTCCAACTCTTTCTTATTCAGAGAGCTCACGCCAGAAACCATGGGCTCCCTCATTGCCCTCTATGAGCACAAAATATTTACCCAGGGAGTCATCTGGAATATAAACTCTTTTGACCAGATGGGTGTTGAGCTGGGCAAACAGTTGGCCAAGAAGATTGAGAACGAACTCCAAGGGGACGAGCCGATATTTTCTCACGACTCCTCCACCAACGGGCTCATAAACTACTACAAGAGTATAAGAGCTTAGTAGTTGCAAAACCCATCCCGTCCATAGACGAGGTGGTATAGCCTAGTTTTGCTCGTGGAGTAAATATGCTGCGGTGATTTTCGGGAAGACGAACGCGCAGCAAAATCCCCTCGATCCCCCTTTAGGAAAGGGGGATGTTTTTGACATTATTCCATTAAGTTCCCCCCTTTGAAAGGGGGGAAGGGGGGATTTGTAAGCAATCAATGAAACCATTCGAATCAATCGAAGAAGAACTGCGACGACGTGATCCGGGGTGGTGGGATCGAATCGTTCACACTATTCCAGAACTCGATACCCTTGCAGGTACTCCCCAGCCGGAACGGTACCACGCTGAGGGCGATGTGGCCGAGCACACTAAGCTGGCCATTGAGGCGTGTCCCCCCGATTGTGATCCAGATCTGCTCTGGGCCGCACTTCTTCACGATGTGGGCAAGCCTTTGCTGACCAAGGATGAAGATGATAAAATCACGGCCCACGGCCATCACGCGGTCGGGGCAGAAATAGCAGAAAGGATTCTCGAGCTACTCCAGATGGAACCCGCACGCACGGAACGGATTGTGTGGGCAATTCACCATCACACCTTCCACCTCTCCTGGAACCTAAACGCTCCCGAGCAGGCCTCTCAAAGGCACAGGCGGTTTGTTGCCGACCAACGTTTTCCCCTGCTGCTTGAGCTTCTCCGCGTCGACTCAGCCGCGTCATTGGGACACCCTCGCGGTATGAAGGCATACGAGCTCTACAGTCGTCTGCGAAAGAGCGTGGTTGCCGATAGCCCCGCCGAGTCTTAGAGCAAAAAGGTGAGCCAATGGAGTCTGATGTCGCGATAGGCAGAGGAGACGGACCGGAGGCAAAATATCTTACCGTCCCTGAGTTGTTAGATGATTGCATCCGGCCCCTCGAGCCACACCCGAACTGGGCGCGGCAGCAGGACTGGGAACGAGACGAGATCGAGACACTGCGAGCTTTCCTGACAAGAGTCTAAAGAATGTCCTACGGTAAAAAAGCACGGCTGGGCGTGATTTTCGATGTGGATGGGGTACTGTTGGATTCCTACCAGATGCACTTTGAGTGCTGGCTGTCCCTGGCTGAGGAATATGGCATTGAAATCACTGAGGCCGAATTCCGTTCACTGTTCGGACGCAGAGGCCAGGAGATTGCTCGCGAGGTTTGGGGGCCAGAGTTCACTGAGCAGAAGGTCGTCTCGATTCACCGCCGAAAACAAGCCCTGTACCGAGAATCTTTGCAAAGAAACCTCCCAGCCATGGACGGCGCAGTCCAACTCATCGACGGTTTGGTGGAGGCGGGCTTGGTGCTTGCCGTGGGTTCCTCTGCTCCGTCCGCAAACGTGGAAATGACTTTGGAGGGACTGGGCCGGAGGCAGTCTTTCAGCGCCATCGTCACGGGAAGTGACGTGACACAGGGCAAACCAGATCCTGGTGTTTTTCTCCTTGCAGCCCAGCGAATGGGCCTAGAGCCATCTCATTGTGCCGTAATCGAAGATGCGCCAGCTGGAATAGCAGCGGCCGTTACAGGTGGTATGACTGCCATCGCTTTGTTGGGTACCGCACCAGCTGACAAGTTTAAGCAGGCGCATCTGGTGGTCAATTCACTACACCAGTTGAGCCCGAAGCGGATCGCCGACCTTATTCAAGCACAGCACTAAGTGTAATGAGAAACAGCAAGCCATTACGGTTCGTTTTCTTGACAGCCGTCCTCACCTCCTGATAGCTTATCCTAATATCAAAAACGTCTATTCCTTAACCGCTTTGTCACCAGATTGAAAGAGCAGCTCAGTGAGGTGGAGTCATGAATGAGGCAATCACGTATGATGATGTTCTTTTAGTTCCTTCCTACAATCACTGGGAGTCCAGAAAAGTCGTTGATGTTTCGGTGCAAGACAGAACAGGAAAGCTGTCTTTAGACCTCCCCCTTATGACCGCCAACATGGATACGATCACTGAAGCAGAAATGGTCAATTTCATAGGGGCAAAGGGTGGCATCGGTGTATTGCATCGTTTCATGTCAATAGACAAGAACGTGGAGATCTATAAGAAGTGTGAATCTGGTGCATTTGTGTCTATTGGTTGTGCCGCTGAGGACTTGGAAAGGGCAGAGGCCTTGAAAGGTGCTGGTGCCAATATGTTCTGTGTCGATGTGGCACATGCGCATGCAAAATATGTCGGTAAGACTCTCAAGAACATCAGGGATATGTTAGGCAAAGAAGCATGCCTTATGGCCGGCAATGTGGCAACGTATGCCGGCGCTGACTACCTGGCTTCATGTGGAGCAGACATAATTAAGGTGGGAATAGGCGGTGGTGCCGTTTGCACAACGTGTATTAAGACTGGTTTCGGGGTGCCTAATCTTACCGCAATACAAGAGTGTTCAAGAGTGAGCCGATCCATTGTCGCCGACGGAGGCATTCGGACACCTGGTGATATTGTAAAAGCGCTGGCGTTCGGGGCGGATTTCGTCATGGTGGGGAGCATGCTCGCCGGCACCACCCCTACTCCAGGGGAAGTTTTGACAAAAGTGGGCAAAGGCGGAGAAGAAACCAAGGTGAAAATATTTCGCGGCATGGCCAGCAGTGAAGTACAGGACGATTACCATGGTGGCATGGCTGAATGGAGGACAGCCGAAGGCGTCTCAACCGAAATTCCTTTCAGCAATAACGAAAATACCATCATCGCAGATATCGTCGGAGGTTTGAGGTCCGGAATGACGTATGCCGGGGCATCTACCATCAGGGAATTGCAGCGAAAACTGGTTTATGTCAAAATCACACCAGCAGGAAAGATTGAGAGCTTGCCGCACCGGACCCTCTAAAGCGAGAAAATGGCAATGGTTGTTTTTGCATATCGATAGATCCAGGATAGCCTCATTTCTCAGCCTAATCGATTTAGCCCGCATGAACCTTTACAACATGGCCATCATCGGTGCTGGAGGCTAAGAACCTGAACACCTCAGAGATTCTCAACCACTGCCACCGAAGTGCTTCCTTCACAAACCTCCCTCCACTGTACAAACAACTCGAGCAAATATATCTTTTTGATTGTGGTATAACGAATCGCAATCAGTGGGAAAGGGCTTCTAAGAAATGTTCGCCGAACTCGAAGGCCAGATAGAGAAAATCACCTACACCAGTGTGGAGACCGGCTTCACCATCGCCAAGGTAACGGTGGATGGCCATAGAGGGTTGGTGACCGTGGTGGGAAATATAGCGGCCCCTACGGTGGGGGAGATCATCAAAATGAAGGGCGAGTGGGTGAATCACCCCAGATATGGCGAGCAGTTCAAAATAGCCCACTACGATACTAAAATCCCCGCCTCCGTATATGGCATTGAAAAATACCTGGGTTCCGGGCTTATCAAAGGCATCGGCCCGGTGATGGCCGAGCGGATTGTGGAAAAATTCGGCAAGGAGACTCTTGAGGTAATTGAGCAGCAGGTTGATAGCCTTGCGGAGGTTGAGGGCATTGGCAGAAAACGAATCAAGATGATTAGAAGAGCCTGGGCCGAGCAAAAGGAAATCCGGGAGGTAATGATCTTTCTGCAATCTCATGGCGTGAGCTCAGGTTATGCCACCAAGATCTTCAAGCGCTACGGCAGGAAGTCCATTGAGGTGGTCAAGCAGAACCCTTACACTCTGGCCACAGACGTATTCGGCATTGGTTTCGTCACGGCTGATGGCATCGCCGAAAAACTAGGATTCGCCAAAGATTCTGAGTTGAGAGCTGAAGCAGGAATCCTCTACATCCTCAATCAACTGGCCGAGGAAGGCCATGTCTACTACCCCTATGAACCACTGGTGGAAAAGTGCCAGGGGATCCTCCAGGTGGAGCGGGAAGTGGTGGTCAAGTCGTTCGCCCAAATTGCCCTGGACAAAAAAGTTGTCATCGAGGATTTGAACCAGGACATTGAGGAGTTTCGCGAAAACTACAAAGCTGTCTACCTGGCGAAGTTTCACTTCTCCGAAGCCAGCATTGCCTCCCGGCTAAAAGGTTTGATCAGCGCTGCCAAATCGATCAGAAAGATCGGTACCGCTAAAGCCATCGACTGGGTCCAGGAGCAACTTGATATCACCCTGGCAGAGAGACAGGTGGAGGCGATAAAGGCAGCAGTTGAGGACAAGGTACTGGTAATCACCGGTGGACCGGGAACCGGCAAAACCACGATCATACACGCGGTCTTGAAGATATTTGCCAAACTAGGGGTAAATATAATGCTGGCTGCGCCGACCGGCAGGGCAGCCAAACGGATGAGTGAGGCCACGGGACATGAAGCCAAGACTCTCCATCGACTGTTGGAGTACAGCATGCAGAGAGGGGGATTTCAGAGGAATCAGGAACGCCCACTGACATGCGATCTCCTTATCGTTGACGAAGCCTCGATGATGGCCACCACACTCATGCACCATTTGTTGAAGGCTGTTCCTTCAGAGGCCACGTTCATTCTGGTGGGCGATGTCAACCAATTGCCATCGGTTGGAGCTGGCAATGTTCTGAAAGATATCATCGACTCGGGTGCAGCCAAAGTGGTGGAGCTGAATGAGATTTTTCGCCAGGCCCAGGAGAGTTCCATCATCGTAAACGCTCACAGAATCAACAGCGGTGAACTTCCCACAATTGAGACTCCAGACCGGCCTGACCAGGACTTCTACTTCATCGAGCAGGAAGATCCAGATGAGGTTCTGAGGATAATTCTGGAGCTTGCCAAAGAGCGCATACCCAGACGTTTTGGGTTTGATCCGCTTGATGACATTCAAGTGCTGACTCCCATGCACAAAGGTGTGGTGGGGGCTGAGAATCTGAACGCGGAGTTGCAAAAGAAGCTCAACCCCGGAGAAGAGGGGATAATCCGGGGTGGTGTGCAGTTCCGGGTCAACGACAAGGTAATGCAAATCAGAAACAATTATGACAAAGAGATTTTTAATGGTGATATTGGCAGGATTAAAAGCATCGATTCCATAAACCAAGAAGTGATGATCGTCTTTGATACCGGTGAGGTTTCCTACGACTACGCCGAACTGGATGAAGTTGTTTTGGCGTATGCCATATCAGTGCATAAATCGCAGGGGTCAGAATACCCGGCGGTAGTACTTCCCGTCTTGACGCAACACTACATCCTCCTCCAACGCAATCTCATCTACACTGCTGTGACCAGGGGCAGAGAACTGGTTGTGCTGGTTGGTACCAAAAAGGCGCTGTCCATTGCGGTGAACAATGATAAGACCCAGAGACGCTACACGTATCTTCGGTACAGGCTGAGCGCGTAGAGAGAGCTACGCGCACTAGGCACTAGGATTATAGGAGTGGCAGATGCCTTCGACGCCATGACCACACAAAGACCCTATAACGAGCCTTTGTCTTTCAAGGAAGCCTTCGAAGAATGTAAGAACGTGAAGGGGAAACAGTTTGATCCTGAAGTCGTGGATGCCCTAGTTCGTCTCATCCTCCGGAATTATAAAAATGATAAGAACTGAATTGATTAGAACTCCTTTTCAGCGGGGAGGGACTATTATATCTGAGTAGGTACGGCGGCAGTTAGCTAATTCTTAAGAAGTTGGGAATCTAAGTTTCTTTGTCACTCTGCTTCCATCACCTAAGGGGCGACTTTGATATGTATAGGTTTTTCAATATTTTCTTGAGAGATGGTCTCAATGACCCACGGCAGTAGATTGCCTTTCGTATCATAAAAATCGAAGAACCTGACAATGATCTTCTTGGCCTTGTCTAATGCCTCCGACATACCAAGCGCAGTACCAATTCGTACATACTCCTTGGGTGTTATAAAGGGAACTTCTAGGCTATGACCGTACTGGTCACAGCCCATGT
>CBFDBW010000163.1:0-6583 GCA_965603145.1 uncultured Syntrophobacterales bacterium | reverse complement strand
CTGGACGGCGACGGCAAGCCGGAGACCGCTTTTATCTACCCGGGACAAGAACTCCTCTACCTGATTGATGACGACGGCACCCGGCTCTGGCAAAGCAGGGAGTATTATGGGGCCACGGCCAATATCCTCGAGGGCATAAGCCCAGACAGTGGCTCAACAAGAGTACCGGGGGGTGGTGGGGCTACCGATGACGATGAGGTGGAGACCTATTACATTCCCTCACCGCTCCTTTTGGTGGATCTGAACAACGATAAGCGACTGGAGCTCCTGGCCAACCGAAATCTCACATTGACCTCCAGGATTCTTGCCAGCCAACGAAATTTTTCCGACGGCGAGATCCAATCTCTGGCCTGGGTCGGGGACGATTTATTGCCCCAGTGGAAGACAAGGCCGCTCCGCGGCATGGTGGTAAGTTACCGTCTGGCAGATGTTGATGGTGACGGCCAGGAGGAGCTGGTGGCAGCGGCAGTTCTGGAGAGAGGAACCTTCAAGAAAACCAAGAGCATAATCTACGTCTACGAGCTCGATCGGGTTCGGGCCCTCAGCGGTAAGACCAGTGCCCCGGGGATCGTTGAGTCGGATCTGTAAAGAAGATTTAAGATTTGAGATTGTAGATTTTAGATTATGGCTTTCTGGTAGGTGATGTTCTTAGAAGTAGTTTTCTTGAAGATCAACGTGTTCTTATCGCAACCTCAGAATTGATTGTATGTGACGTATCCTAATCCTTCATTCTCAAATCTGAGATCTACAATCTACAATCTGCAATCTCAAATCCGAGCGTGTCCCCCTCCCCCAATAGACTGTGTCGCAATTCGTCATCCCGGCCAAGTCCGCCTCGCTAAGCTTGTCCCTGGCAGTCTGCTGGAAAAGTCATCGAATATGTCAATCTGAGGAGCTGCAGGCGACGAAGAATCTCGTAACATGTGGATTTTACTAGCACGGAGATTCTTCGCTCCGCTCAGAATGACACTGGTAGCGGGTTTTTCAGCAGCCCACTAGTATTTGCTACCTTGTTCCTCCTGCCCGCTGAATAACGGTTCCAACCTCAAGCGAAGCGCTCTTCCAACCACGGCTGCCTGCTGTTTTTTACCCCAGGCCCCACCTGTCCTGAGCCCGTCGAAGGATGCTCTATGCCCTATGCCTTCCCAAATCCCCAATCCGCAATCCGAAACTGGGAACCCGCCCGAAGGGTGGGAGTCCGAAGGACAAATCCGCAATCCAAAAAAAACCCCAGGGGCGGGTAGCCCCCGGGGTTGTGAGTGTCAAATCACGATCTAAGGATAAGCCGGTCAGGCTTCCTTAGAATTTGAAGTCGATGCCCATGCCAACCTGGAAGGCATCGTCACCACTGTTGGCTGCTTCTTGTGTGGCTACATCATCAGTGTATTTCCCATAGCCGTCTTCGGCAAAGAGGTAAGCACCGAGTATGGTGAGGGAGAGATTGTCGTAGATCTTCTGGGTAAGCCTGGCATCTACTTCAATACCGATTTCGTCTTCCTTGTCGCCACCCACGGTGCGATCCTCGACCAGGCCCATGTAGTAGGCGTCAAGCATAATTGTGGTGGTATCAGTCGGCTTCAGATCGACGCCGACACCCACCGCATACATGTTGCTGGGCTTATTGGCGGCACCAGCCTGGGTGAGACTGGCATTTCTGTCATAGGTGTAACCATCGCTGACGATCTCAGCCCAGCTGAAGGTTTGACCTCCCAATCCCTGGAAGTCGTCGTCATCTTTGACAAACGTATCATCTACACCGTCGTTATCTGTATCAACTTTCTTTTCATCGTCGCCACTGGTATAGAAGCCCATAACACTTATGGTCGCCATATCCAGGGCAATGTCGACATTAAAAGCGGCCATGTAGCCACTGTAGTCCCGACTGGTGTCCCCATCGTCAACGTCGCCGAAGTTTGTGGCGGCGATGATGTCGAAAGAAACCATGTCAAAGGTCATGCCGAACTCACCCATGACCAGGAAGAGGTCGTTGCTATCGGGCTCGTCATTTGTGGTAGTATCATTCGGCTTCCTCTCGTAAGCGAAGGAGAGGCGGGCGTCCATGTTCTCGGCCTTGTAGGCGCCGCTGGCCACAAGCTGCCAGTTGTCGTCGCTGGCGTCAGTATTTTCGCCTGCCACCTTATCATCATCGAACAGACCGTTTAGGCCGGCCCAGTAGGCGGTGATGCTGACAGGGTCGAAGTTCATGTCGAACCTGGCACCCGCGACGTCATCACTGATGAACCAGCCCTTGTGCAGGGTTACGCCTTGCAGACCAATGCTGGCCTTGACGGGGGTGTCCGGAACCATGAACTCCAGGTAGACGTTCTTGGTCTCAAGGTTTACGGTGTCACCGCCTACACCACCACCGTCATTCCTGCCGCCGGGATTTGAGGCTGAAGGGGTTTTGTCACCCCATTCCATGTCGATCTCGTTCTTGTAAACCAGCTTCAGATTCTCGCTGGCAACGAAGTCAAAATACATCCTCATTCTCTGGGTGACGTACTGGACGCTATCATCGTTGTCGTCATCGCCATCGTAGTTGTCCCTGGCGTAGGCCTTGGCGTTAAAGATACCGTTGACCTTCATCTCAGCAGCAGAGGCCGGCATAACCAAGGCGAACACTGCGATGAGCGCCACCAGGCAAAAAAGTAACCGTTTCATAGGCTGTTAACCTCCTTGTCTTGAACTCTTATTCTCCGTTGTAAACATATGGCCCATTGAAATGAAAAACCACTTACCCCCGCACCACCTCCTTTCTTTTCATAAGGATGGATCTTGATATGGGTGAAGTGAAACTTTGCGCACATTTACTATGCAGCCCCCGGTAATGTCAAGGGGAAAAAAGCATATATATGCGGAAATAATAATTTTTTTTTGCTTCGCCAGGCCCTAATTTTGTAGCAATAACCGTACCAATATGCATCAATTGCTCTGTCTGAAGAGCATGTTTTGCAGAGTTGTTGAGCCTTTTTGATCCTAGCATGCTGAGGCTCCAGTGGAAGAATCTCAAATGTGTAAGTACTTGGATTTATGAGATTCTTCGCTTCGCTCAGAATGACATACAGGGCTTTGGGAGGGGTGTCGGACACTCTCTACCGGAACCATCTATTTTTTGGAGCTGATTTCGTTGAAAGAATCATTCACTGTGCTCGGTCGCTTGGCTTTGCAGCCGGTGAGCACAGTAGCAGGGGCCATTTGGTAACGACACCGGTAAACTATTGTATGCATCAGGGTCATAAAATCTGCATTCTTAGTTTGAATGCTCCCTAATCCGGGCAATGGTGGGCGGGGGTAAACCCCTCCCCTACAACGGGACCTACCATCCAGAATAATGTACGGGAGGGGTTTATCCCCTCCCGTAAAGAGCTATCTGTTAAAACTTGAAACAATGTTTTTAGGTCTTATAATAGGACGGAACAAAATAGGAGAGGAAACCATGTGGAAAAAGAACGTGCTTGTTATCTTGTTGCTTTTCCTTGTTGCCGGGTGCACCACCTGCAAAGGGGTGAAAACCGGTGAGGGTGGCGACGAGCCGCCCATCATCTTGGATTCCTATGCGGCAGAGTCGGTGAGGCCCGGGGCCACCTGGAGGGTTTTTCTTGAAACCCAGGATGCAGATGGCGATATACATTCCATCATTACCCAGCTGGTGCAGCCTGGAATAGGCTATTATCCCCCTGATTTTACCTACATCAAAGAAGCCGACCGGGAAGGTTTTGCCGGCTATCTCATTTTGAGAACCCCGAGAGATAATAATTTGCTGCTATGGGAATATGTCGAAGCGACGCTTACACTCCAAGATTGTGAAGGAAACAAGAGTGAGCCCGTCAACTTCACCCTCAGGTTTGACAACAAATCCGGCTACGGACCACAGGAGGTGCCAGAGAAATGGCAGACGGCAGCCAACCGGAAGCTGGGGACCATAATGGTGGAGATCAGAAGTATAGTACAAGACAACCAAGGGGAAGACATGGGGAAGCCTCTGTCCCCATAAAGTAAACCCTCTTTCTTCCATGCGCTAGACGAGAAGCGAGGAGAAATAGTTTTTTTGAGGTTTTCCGACAACCTCAAAATTCCTTCCCCCTCGACGGGGGAGGGTTAGGGTGGGGGTGTTCCCCCATAGGCACTAAGTTGTTTTTGCTCAGGAGGGACTAGAAAAAATGAACATCGAACATCGAACGTCCAGCATCGAATGTTGAATGAAAGACAAAAACAAGGGCAAGAATCTCGTTAAAATAACTCAGGGAGACCCAGAGATGGTTAAAACTTATCCAGCGTGTGCCACTCATCAAGAATCCTGAACTACTCAATGATATTCTTTAGGAAACAGAAGAATTAATTAAAATTTTCGTTACGAGTATCGAAACGGCTGAAAAGAAACAGAAATAGCTGTTGAATGTTCGGTATTGGGTGTTTGTTTTTTCATTCGATGTTGGATGTTCATCTTGCAAACCGAGCCCGTGTTGTCGGACAGCGTCTTCTGGATAATTTAGTTACAGTCTGACCATAGTGTCACACCCATCAATTCCGCGCCTGCAAAAAAGACCCCGAAGCAGCGCCCATCCTGATTGACAAGTCTTGTGAATGATGGTACTTAGTCAGGAGATCGGGTTGTATCTTTTCGGATAACATACCTCAGGTTAGATAATGCTGCGGATAAGCCCGTAGAGGATACCTTTTTCCTTAGGTCGGGAGCGCCACGTTACATGAAGATTCTGGTGAGTGATTCACTCCATGAAAAGGGCGTTGAAGCTTTGGAACAAACACCGGGCTTCGAGGTGGAGGTGAACACCAGCCTCACCCAAGAGGAATTGGTCGGCATCATCAAGAACTATGACGGCCTGGTGATCCGCAGTGGCACCAAGGTGAGCGAAGAGGTCATAGAGGCCGCGGACCGGCTCAAGGTTATCGGCAGGGCCGGCATAGGTTTGGACAATGTGGACATCCCAGCGGCCAGTAAACGGGGCATTGTAGTAATGAATACCCCTGATGGCAACGTGATTACTACGGCCGAACATGCAGTGGCCATGCTCATGGCCCTCAGCCGCAACATTCCTCAGGCGGCCGCATCCATGAAGAGCCACGAGTGGGAAAAGAAGAAGTTCAGGGGTAAGGAACTGTTCAACAAAACACTGGGTGTTATCGGCATCGGCCGCATTGGTAGGATAGTTGCCGACCGGGCCCGCGGCATGAAGATGAACATTATCGGCTACGACCCCTATATCCCGGCGGAAGCCATCGAGAAAATGGGGGTGGAGCCGGTAAGCCTCGACGAACTCTTGGCCCGGTCCGATTGTATCACCGTCCATACTCCCATAACACCGGAAACGAGCAACCTGATCGAACGTGAGTGCTTTGCCAAGATGAAGCCGGGAGTGCTTCTGGTCAATTGCGCCCGGGGGGGGATCGTCAATGAACAGGATCTCTACGACGCACTCCAGGGAGGTAGGGTAGGTGGAGCTGCCCTCGATGTATTCGAGAAGGAGCCTCCGGAGGACAACCCTTTGCTTGCCCTGGACAATGTCATAGCCACCCCTCATCTCGGCGCCTCTACCGATGAGGCCCAGGAGAACGTGGCGGTGGCAGTGGCCGGCCAGATCACAGACTACCTCCAGACCGGCACCGTTCGCAACGCGGTGAATGTACCATCCCTGGACGGGGAGGTACTGACCAGACTTCGACCCTATCTGACCCTGGCTGAAAGACTGGGCAGTTTATTGGGCCAAATCACCAAAGGTGGTATTCTGGAAGTGGCGGTTGATTTCATTGGTGAACTGGCCACTCTTGATACGGTACCCCTCACTGTATCCCTTATGAAAGGAGTGCTCACCCCGAGCCTCGGTGATGAGGTGAACTTCGTCAACGCCCCAATGCTTGCCAAAGAAAGAGACATAAAAATCAGAGAGTCGAAGCGTAGTGAGGCGGAGGATTTTACCAGCCTGATCTCGGTCAGGATGAAGACAACGGAGCACGAGAACATGGCCTCCTGGACCACTTTCGGCAAACAAGACCCGCGCCTCGTCCGGATAAATGATTTCCGTCTGGAGGCACCCCTTGAGGGTCATCTCTTGCTCATTTACAATATAGACACTCCCGGCACCATAGGCGCTATCGGCACCTGTCTCGGAGCCCACCGGATAAACATCGCCACCATGGATGTGGGTCAGGTCATTGAGCAGGGCCAGAACATTATCATGATGCGAACCGATACCCCGGTGCCACCGGAGGTCCAACAAGAGTTGATCGGCTTGCCGAACGTCACCTTTGTCCAGAAGTTGAAAATCTGAACAAACTGAGGCGGTGACTCGGTGACGCGGCGACGCGGAGAAAGCAGGACAACGGAAACAGCCACAAAAAGAAGTGTGACAACCACAGGGAGATATGCTGGGCATAAGTAATGAATTGCAGTTGATCGCCGTCTCGCCGTCTCGCCGTCTCTCCGCGTCTCCGTGTCGGTAGGAAGAGATTATATCCAGATAAGAACTGGTTAAATTTCCAAGACTTTCTTATAGAGAGCGGGGGTGATTATAAAATGTCTGATGAAGAAATTGAAGGCAAAGGTTTTGTGATAAAGGATCGCCGG
>CBFDBW010000162.1:0-6592 GCA_965603145.1 uncultured Syntrophobacterales bacterium | reverse complement strand
CCATGGCCTCGAGGAGCGCGGATTGGGTCTTTGGTGGCGCCCGGTTGATTTCGTCACCCAAAAGAATCTCCGTAAAAATTGGACCCTTGCGAAGATGAAATTGCCTACTTTGCAAGTCGTAAATTTGCGCGCCTAAAATGTCTGCGGGCATCAGGTCGGGAGTGAACTGGATTCGGGTGAACTCCGCCCTCAATATGTAGGCTAAGGTCTTGGCTAGGAGGGTTTTGCCCAGGCCCGGCACTCCTTCCATGAGGACATGCCCCCTTGCCAGAAGACCCGCCAGCAAATGATTCACTGCCTGCTGTTGTCCCATGATCACTTTCGATATTTCACCAGAAATCCGCCCTACTAATTTTTCAACTTCTGCCGGCATGTTGCTCTCTCCGAGGCGCAATGCGCAGAGCGCATGGCGCGTCTAGTAAACGGTGAACAGTAAATCGATGAAACAGGCCTTTTTAACTCTTTATCCTTTACCACTTACCATTTTATTCTTGCTGTATCCTGCTCGCGCTTTGCTAGGCGCCACGAGCTGCTTTCCTCCGAGCCTCGTCCAAAGCCGAATACAGTCCCCGTGCAGACATCAAGAGATCTCTTTCTGAAACTACTTGCTTATCAGGGTTTCGGCGAGCAGCCAGCAGTTTGTTCTGAAGAGTGTCGTCCCTATGAACGAGAATATTCTTGGCTTCTTTTTCGATCCAGCGGACAAGAGCCTCAAAAGCAAGAACTCGGGCCCGTCCTCTCTGGAACAGCTGTGCCATCGCCTTCACATACTCGAGGGAAGAACGGCGCTTCTCTTGAATAAGTGGTCTGGGAAGTCCAAACCGTCTCCCCCTGGCGGCCCAAAGTACAAACAAAAGCAAAATCCCCTGAAGCGCTGGTACCAGGACCCATGAGTGGACCAAATGTTCCAGCACCGAGGTAACTCGGCCATAGCCATGATGGTATTCGTCAATCAGCAAACTGCCGTCGCCACGATTAGCGAGCAAAAGATTGAGGGCCAACCGGGCGTGATCACCATCTCTCAGCGACTGATTTGACAATAGATTGGGATCGGAAAGGCAGATCACCCTCCCGCTTCCTTCAGCACGCACCGCCATGAGCCCACCCCACTTGCTTCTTATAAGAACCACAGTTTCCGGGTGTTGCGAGGTGAGATCAGCATGGCCATTGGATTCGAGGGTGTTTATCCCTTGAGTGTAAGATCCCGGCTGGAACAAAAACGCTTCGTTCTTATCTTCCCGCTGATGCATAGCAAACACTGGAACCAAGGAAAACCCCATGTTCTTTAAGAAGGGATTCGGTCGGCTCGCTATGAGCACAAGAGTCCTGCCGTTGCTGACCCACTCTTTGAGCGCTTCCATCTCCCCAGTTCCAGGACCAAGCTCCGGTTCCACCAGCACAAGAACGGAACCATCCCGAGGCAAATTTACAAAGCCTTTTTCCCACCTGCCAACGGGTAGATCCAGGGACTGCAACCAGAGATAAAGCGCTTTATATCCTCCCGTCGCTGCACTGTAGGTGGTTCGACGCTGAGGTGATTGTTTGCCTTTTTGGCTGGCCTCTAAAGCCACTAACCCGTAGGCGGCGAGGAATAGCAAAATTCCCAAACCACCCAGCAGCAACCAAGTGGCTCGTCCCCCTTTATTCATACCGAGGCCTCCAACCGCTGCACCCATCTCTCGCAATCCTGAAACTCCTCCATCCCTGGCTGCCTTAACCCGTACCAGGCCAACTCATAACGATCGATCAACCTCTGGAGGACCTCACGCCTTTCGCTCTCTCCTTCCATTCGGGCGAGGTGCTCCCTGTTGGTGTCTTTTGGCTCGTAAACCCACCACCCTTTTTGGTGGCCTTCCATCAGAACGGAAATAAACAGCGACCTAATTGCTTCTCGGAAAGCCCCCTCCTGAGCCTTCTTCTTGGCCTCCTCCCGCCATGACCGCCAGTTTTTTTTGGGGCTTGTTTTCGTCGAAGGAGGAGGGGGCGCGCTCTCATATTTCCACCGCCAACCCACTGGTCCGAACAAGCGGATGATCCAGATGATCAGGATTGCGCCCAGCATTAAGACGATTCCATATGCCACATAGACAATCCACCCCGCCCGCATGGTATCGAGGAAGCCCAGGTGATCTTTGAGCCACATGCCAAAGGCTTCAATTAGTCTGGCGATATACTCCTTCCAGGCTGGATCTTTTCTTTTCTTCAGGTACCTGAACTCCTTGCCACGATATACCTCATCCAGAATGGTTCTGTACTCATCCCAACTGGACATTTCCGAAAAAGTTTCCCCGGTCCACCACGAAATCTCCTGCAACAGAGCCTGGTGATAAGCGGCAAGACGCTTCCTGCCCTGTGGGCTATCTTCAGCGTCTTTCGCCCAGCGAAAAAAGTCTTTACGATCCACAAGGAACCGCTCTCCGCCAGGATCTTGAACCACCAGATCAGGGGGAAAGCTATCAGAAAACCAGGCGATCTCCTCCGGCCCAATCTGTCCCTCTCCTTCCTGCAAATGTGCGAGGGACTCTTGGATACGCAGACGATACTCAGCTACTGAAATGGATTCTGCCCAGACCTTTGAACCTCCTGTCAACAGGAAGGCGAACAGGACAAGACTCCAGGTCACAGCTATGACAATTCTCTTTATCCTCATAACTATCCAACGGGTTTGAGCTGCGGGCTGGATTCGCTTCGGTA
Source organism: uncultured Syntrophobacterales bacterium (assembly GCA_965603145.1). Classification (GTDB taxonomy): domain Bacteria; phylum Desulfobacterota; class Syntrophobacteria; order BM002; family BM002; genus BM002. The sequence goes on along the minus strand of CBFDBW010000162.1, from coordinate 3,898 downwards.
GCGGTGTCCACCCTACGTGTATACAGGTCCCAGGCACAAAACATCCGAATGCAACTTTCATGCGACATTTCAGTATTACGGCAAATATATCCTACACTTGAGAGGGGATTTTAGATTTGTCCTGCGGACTCGCACCCTTCGGGTGGGTTCCCGGTTTGAGACTGCGGATTGCGGAATACGAGATTACAGATTGGAACTGTACCCCATGCTCTATGCTCTGTGCCTACTGGATTCTGCCTACTGGCTACTCCCCCAGTAGTTTCCGGCAAAGCCATTGAACTCTGACCCATGCGATACGGGATCTGAGACTGGTTTTGAGGAACAGCTTTTCTAATATTTGCGCAGAGTTGAAGATCCTGCCACTGGCGATCTACGCCAGAGCACCATTCACGCGGATATTTTGGCCTGAAATCCAGCGGGCTTCATCGCTAACAAGGAAGGCAATTACGTCGGCAATGTCCAGCGGTTCTCCCAAGCGGCCGAATGGGGACATTTGGGCCAGGATGCCTATTTGTTCCTCGGTCTTACCGTGTCTGAAAAGTTCCGTATCAGTCGGCCCGGGGGAGACAGCGTTTACGGTTATTTCGTGCCCACCCAACTCTTTGGCAAGTACTCGAGTTATTTGCTCAACCGCACCTTTGCTTGCCGCATACAAACCATAATTTGGAAACATCAGGTTGGTAACCGTGGAAGAGATGTTAACGATTCGTCCTCCCTTACTCATCCTCTGTGCCGCTTGCTGGCAGGCAAAGAACACGGATTTAACATTGACTGCGAAGATCTCGTCAAAATCTTCCTCAGTAATTTCAGCTATAGGCTGCGTATACAGAATCCCCGCATTGTTTATCAAAATATCTATCTTGCCAAAGTGCGCAACGGTTTTCTCAAAAAGAGACTGAATGTCTTTGATCTTTCCGATGTCCGCCTGCACTGCGAGGGCCTGGCCTCCCTGAGATTGAACGGTTGCTACAACTTCCTCAGCCTCCTTTGCTTTGGTGGCGTAGTTAACAACTACAGAAGCTCCCTCTTTGCCCAACCTTTCAGCGATGGCTCTACCAATTCCTCGCGAAGCACCCGTTACCAAAGCAACCTTTGCCTGCAGCATTTTCATCTCCTTGTTTTTTTCTTTGTGGAGCACAATCTTTAGAACTGTGCAGCTCCAATTTCCAATCTACAATCTAAAATCTGCAATCTAAAATCATAAATACCCCGTATCATGCCAGCGAAAGTACGAGGTCGACTTGAAATCGCACTTGGAAGGATGGCCGGCAGGGTTTACCCATCAATTGTTCTTGACAGAGGTGCTATTGTTGCCATTTTCATCCTCGTCAATTGTTATAGGCACAGGTTTTTTGGGATAAATGATAAGTCGATCACCTGGATGGATAGGCGCTTTGGGGTTCAATCGATTCCATATGATGAGAGAAGCCAGGGGAACTCCAAAGCGCTCGGCGATGGCGGTAAGGTGGTCTCCCTCTTTTACCAGATAGGTCTGCTCCTTTTGGTTTGATGACCAGTGCTTCAGGAGATCTCTGTATCGAGCCTGAAAATTCTCGGAGCCCTCTTTGGGAATCAGAATCGCATGGTTCCCCTCGGCCAAATAGTGTCCTCGAATTTCGGGATTCAAATCTTTGATCACTTTGAAATGGGTTTGCGCTGCCTGGGCAATAATTCGGATTGGGGTCTCCTTGAAACATTGGACCCTGACCCGATCGAAGCTAAGTGCGGGATAGTAGTCTTCTTCAGCGAGATAGAAGCCATATTTTGCTTGATCCTCAAAAATCAGCTTTATTGCGATAATTCTAAATATATACCTTTGTGTTTCCAGGTGAAGGTATAACTGGTAGTAGTTATTGACTCCCTGTTCAACGATTTCAGCATTCAGCCCCTCTTGCCCCATGTTGTATGCGGCAGCAGCCAGAGCCCATGACCCAAAAGTATCATAAAGGTCGCTCAAGTACCTGATCGCTGCCTGGGTTGAAGCAAAGATGTTCCGTCTTTCATCGATACGTCTATTGATGACCAGACCGTACTGTTGACCAGTGTAGTTCATGAATTGCCAGAACCCCACGGCTCCTTTCCGTGAGCGCGCATGAGGTCGAAGGGCACTTTCAGCAATGGCAACATATTTCAGATCATCTGGCATCCCTTCGCTTCTTAACACCTCCTCAATGTGAGGCATATATCGCCTGGAACGTTTCAACCAGAGAATAACCTGGGGTCTATGCCACAGTGAAAGCAGGAGTTCTTTTTCAATTCGCTCCCTAACTTCCTGCACTTCTAAGGGTACCGGTTCACCGCAAAACTCCAGAGGTGTTGTGATACTGAGAGCAGACATCATTGACGGGAAACTGAACGGTTCGAAAGGTTCTCCATTCACTTCTGAAAAAGAGAAGATAACTATTCCGAGCAACAGTAAGGACTTCCATTTCACGGGATTCACCTCTTTTAAATCAAATTATCATATCAACCCAGGTAGCGCTCCAGTTATAACCGAGCCCCCAGTTTTATATCATAAATTCCCCCAAGCTTCATGTGGCTATTGAATGAGCGGAAGTATGCCGGAGCCAAGCGATTGCGGATTTGGGAATGCGGATTGCGGATTGTTGAATTCAAATTCAGTTTTGATTTGCATTTTATTATTTTCAATCCGAAATCCAAAATCCAAAATCATAAATCATATGGAGGTGGCCCCTTGATTTTGTCAGTCGGAGGCGATAAGTGAAGTAGTATCCTACTCCCACCATTTTGGTGTATCATATTCTCTGGTCCGGTAGAGATAAGGAGAGCTAGCCATGGAGACGAAAGAAGTGGCGCGTGCCGTAATCTTGGTGGCCATTGCGGTTGCCTTATCGCCGTTCTTTATCCCGGTCGGCATTTCAAAATGCTTTCCAGCTCAACACATGGTCAATGTCCTCAGTGCAGTCATGCTCGGACCGGCCTATGCGGTGGCCATCGCTACCATCGCAGGCATCATCAGAAATATTCTGGGCCTCGGGACTCTTCTGGCTTTTCCGGGTGGAATGATTGGTGCCTTGCTGGCAGGTATTGCCTATCGCGCCTCCAAAAACATCTATTTAGCCGGACTGGGAGAAGTCATCGGCACCGGAATCTTGGGCTCCCTTGTCAGCGTTTGGATCATAGCGCCCCTCTTGCTGGGCAAAGCTATGGCGCTGGCCACCTTGATGATAGCCTTCAGTGTCAGCACCCTCGGAGGGACAATTATTGGTATCATCGCTCTCCACCTTCTGCGTAAGGGGGGGATCTGGGAGCCGTGATCCGGTTGCGCGACATACGATATCGCTATCCCCACACTGGATGGGTATTGAAAGGAGTCGATTTCTCAGTAAAAGATTGCGAGTACCTCTTCATTGGAGGTGCCAATGGCTCTGGGAAGTCGACGCTCGCTTATCTTTTCAACGGCCTCATTCCTCACTTCTTCGGCGGCACCCTACAGGGCACCGTTACCATTGATGACCTCAACACCTTGGAGCACAAAGTCTTCGAGCTTTTTTCTCACGTGGGTCTTGTACTGCAAAACGCCGACGCCCAACTCTTCAACAGCACTGTGGAAGACGAGATAGCTTTTGGTTTGGAAAGCCTGGGTTTGTCCGGCGCGGAGATCGACAACCGTATCCAGGAGATCTCCCGGACATTGAAATTAGAGGATCTTCTCGAGCGCTCCCCTGCGACCCTATCGGGTGGTGAAAAGCGTCTGGTGGCAATAGCATCGGTGCTTTGTCTGAACCCTTCGGTTTTGCTTCTTGATGAGCCGTATGGCGATCTCGATTGGGAAGCGGTGGAGAGAGTGCGCCAGGCCTTGTTAGAGGTCAACCGCAGCGGCAAGATCGTCATCGTTATTGAACAGCGAATGGGCAATTTTCTGCATGACACCTCA
>CBFDBW010000161.1:0-6593 GCA_965603145.1 uncultured Syntrophobacterales bacterium | reverse complement strand
CGCTATGCGCTTGGCGCTTTGCGCCGCGCTCTTCGTCACCCCCCGTCGATGGGGCGGATCTGTGAAACTTACGGATAGATGCTGCTTGTTGAATTTGAGCGCGGATAGAAGAGAGGAATTATGGAGTTTATCAAAGCGGACATCAACATAGATTTTGTTGGTCGGCGGAAGTTTGCTTTCACTCTGTCACTGATATTGATTCTCATCGGGCTTGCTGCCCTTATCTGGCGCGGCACGAGTCTTTTCGGTATTGATTTTGCCGGCGGCACCGTTGTTCAATTGAGGTTCAGCAGCCCCACCAATGCCGACAAGATTAGGGAGGGGTTGAAGCCCATAGGGTTGGACCGTAGCGCCATCCAGCACTTTGGCGGTGAGGGAGAAAATGTATTTCTCGTTCGCACCGATGTATCCAGGTCAGAGCTGGCCAACGTCAGCAAGGAGGTGAAGGACAATCTGGAGCGAATCTATGGTGAAAATACCGTGACAGTTGAAAGGGTAGAGATGGTGGGACCAAAGGTGGGCAAGGACTTGCGCCAGAAGGCGCTTCTGGCCATCTACTATGCCCTGCTTCTGATCGCCATTTACATCTCGTGGAGATTTGAGCAAAAGTTGATGCCGGCGGTCATTATGGCCGGGGCGTTATTCCTGGGAGTATTGGGTCTGCGCGAGATAGGCATGAGCATCCCCATGCTCATCGTAGCGGCCCTAGTGATCACCCTGATCTGTTGTTGGTTTCTGAAACTCAAATACGCCCTCGGGGCGGTGAGCGCCCTCATCCACGATGTGATGATTACCGTGGGCGCCTTTGCCATTACCAACAAGGAATTTGATCTTACCGTAGTAGCTGCCCTGCTTACCATTATCGGCTACTCTCTCAACGATACCATTATAGTTTTCGATCGGATCAGGGAGAATCTGCGTAAGGGCAAACGGCGTGAATTTGCCGAAGTAGTCAACGACAGCATAAATCAGACTCTCAGTCGTACCATTCTTACCTCAGGAACAACTTTAGCTGTGGTAACCGCCCTTTTCATCCTGGGTGGCGGGGTGATTCATGACTTTGCCTTTGCCCTTATTGTGGGAGTGATGGTGGGTACCTACTCATCCATCTTTGTTGCCAGTCCAATACTGATCGCCTGGGAAGCCAAGTTTGCCAACACTCGAGTGCGAGCCACGGCGAAGAGGTAGGAAACGCCGAGCGCAAAGCGCATGGCGCATAGAATTCAGCCTTATCTACGTTCTACAAAGGCAGTATTAACCACAGAAAAGGGCACAAAGAACACAAAGATCAAATAGAATTAGAGTATTTTCTTTGTGTACTAGGTATCGTCAAAAGCCGCAGAATCATTCATGAACAAAGACAAAATGAAACGTAACCCACGTGTGAGCTTCGTTCAGGAAAATAACTAAAGACTAATCATATCAGGATAATACAATAGATACGTCTGCTCCGGTCCTAAACAGGTATGTTTTTTGCTAGGTCATCATGGTTGACACATAGAAAAAATGCGTGTATTGGTCACAGGTTAGAAGACCGGACATAAAAAGGTAGCTGTCAAAGAACCGACGCCCCCTAGACAGAGGAGAGGTCAACCGTGAAACGAACAATTCTTATCTGCTTGATGGTGGGCACATTGCTCTTGGCTTTCACGCCAACTCTTCAGGTGAGGGCTCAAGAGGCAACTCCTTACGGCGAGACTGACCAAGAAACCTATATTCATGTGGTTGTGAAGGGTGACACGCTTTGGGATATTTGCGAAGACCTTTATGCCAATCCCTGGGTCTGGCCCAAAGTCTGGCAGATGAACCCCCACATCACCAATCCTCATTGGATCTACCCTGGCACTGAGCTGCGAGTCTATTATGAGGTGGCAAGATTCTTTGAAGAAAGCACTGCCGTTGAAGAAACAGCCGGGGTTGAAGAAGCACCCGTGGTTGAAGAGGTTACTCCACCGCCACCGCCCAAAGTGCCCGCTATAGCCTTCTCGGAGATCGATCAGGTGGGATTCATCACCCCCTTCCAGCCCAAGGGTGTTGGTTTGATCTTGGCAGAGGAGAGGAAAAGGGAGCTCATCGGCGCGGCAGATAAAGTCTACCTCAAGTTCCGCAAGTCCACTCAGCCAGCAGTGGGGGACCGTTTCTTCATTTTTCGGACCTCTCTATTGATCAAGCACCCCCTTACCAATAAGGACGTGGGGTACCTGAATACGATTCTGGGCATATTGGAAATTACCGACGTGGCCCCAGATCACTCAATAGCAATTGTTCGCAGTTCTCATGAGTCCATCGCACCCAAAGATAAGTTGTTGCCTTACAAAAAAAGGTCTGAGGAGATCGCCCTTCATGACGGCACTGAGCCCAAGAAGGGAAGCATCATTTTGTCCAGGGGGCATACGCGGTTGATTGCAGACAGGCAGATCGTCTTCATCGATCTCGGCGAAAATGACGAGATCAAGGCAGGAAACCGCTTTGAAGTTTTCCGGCAACCACAGGCGGAAGATTTTCTCGCTGGCGACGAATCCAAAATCATGCTCAAAGTTCAGCCCATCGGCGAACTTCTGGTTTTGGCAGTGGAGCAAGAAACAGCAGCAGCCTTGGTTACCAAATCATTAAACGAGTTTATGCCGGGAGAGAAAATTCGGCTCATTACGGAAAACTGATCAACCTATTGCAAGCAAAAACCGCTGCGGGCCATGGAGCTGGGAATCCAGTTTGCATGGCCCCTTTTTTGATTTGAACCTACATTATTCAAAATTAAAAACCTGGTCCTTCCCCGCGTAGCGGGATCTTCGATGGGCCCGGATTCTTTACTACCCTTTATTCAAAAGGCAGGCCTTAAAGCTTGTAGGTAATTTGGTATGGATGCAGATCTGGGCTGGCTGGCGTTAACTCTCGCGCCGGGTATAGGTGTAAGGATATTTCACCGGTTGATTCAGCGTTTTGGTAGTCCTGAGCGAGTATTCACTGCTCGCCGGAGTCATCTGGAGCAGGTTCCGGGATTGAAGAAGGGGTCCATTGATGCCATTGGATCCAAAGCGCTCAAAGAGACTGCCGAAAAGGAAATGCTTCGTCTGCGTTCCTTCGGCATTCGCATGATTCAATGGGGCGCAGAGGAATATCCTCCCTTTTTGTCGAACATTGCGGACCCGCCACCTCTTTTTTATGTGAAAGGCACGCTGTTGCAGGAAGATGAGCGGGCAGTGGCTGTGGTAGGGTCGCGGCAAGCCTCAGCTTACGGTCTGAACGTTTGCAAAAAACTCTGTCGTGAGTTGGCATGGCAAGGGTGGACCGTGGTGAGCGGAATGGCACGTGGTATCGATAGTGCTGCCCACCTGGGAGCCTTAAAAGGGGGCGGCAGAACCCTAGCCGTATTGGGGACCGGACTGGACGTGGTTTATCCGGCGGAAAATCGAAAGTTGTCGCAGCAAATTGCTGCCTCAGGAGCAATCATCAGTGAATTCCCGCTGGGTACCCCACCAGAACCAGGGAATTTTCCAGTACGAAACCGGATCATCAGCGGCCTTTCTTTGGGTGTGGTGGTTGTGGAAGCCGCAGCAAAAAGCGGATCACTCATTACTGCCAGAATGGCATTGGAACAGGGCCGTCAAGTTTTCGCAGTACCTGGTCCCATTGACCGGCCAGGAGTTGAGGGGACTCACCGTTTAATAAAAGAGGGGGCCAAGTTGGTGGAGAGAGCAGAGGATGTTATTGAAGAGCTCCTGCCCATGGTTGCTGGCAGGTCTCCGGTTGAGGCGGTGGTGAGAAAAGGTTCCCCGACGAGTTTACATCCCGAGCTGAGTGAGAGGGAGAAGCAGCTCTGGGAATTACTGGGCATGGATCCTGTGCACATCGATGCTATTGCTCGTCAATTAGAATTTAGCGTTTCCCATACAGCTGAACTGCTGTTGCGTTTGGAGCTCAGAGGGCTCGTCAAGCAGCTCCCGGGTACTTTTTTTATGCGAGATTTCCACAGTTAGCTGGTCAGTTTCATTTTAGTTGTTATATTTAGAATCACAGTGGAAATGGAGTAGTGGTGTATTGGAGCGATGGAGTATTGGCAGATTCGGAGAGGACGTCTATTGCATTACTCCATGGGACTGACAACTAGACAAAGGATCGAGGATACTGAATGGGCAAGTCACTACTGATCGTTGAATCTCCCACCAAAGCGCGGACTCTCAGTCGCTATCTTGGCGATCGTTTCGATATTCTGGCTTCCGTGGGACACGTTAAAGATCTTCCTGCGAATGAGTTGGGAATCAATATCGAGAACAAATTCGAGCCGCACTATGAAGTAATCAAAGGCAAGGAAAAAGTCATTCGCGAACTGAGAAAAGCGGCTGCGCAAGCGGACAGCATTTACCTGGCCCCGGATCCTGATCGGGAGGGTGAGGCCATCGCCTGGCACATTGCCGAGGAACTGCGTTCTTCTAAAAAGGAGATTTACCGAGTTCTTTTCAACGAACTGACCCGCAATGCCATTGAGAACGCCTTGAAGCAACCTGGAGAACTTCACCAGCAGAAATTCGAGGCCCAACTGGCCAGGAGGCTGCTGGATCGGCTGGTGGGCTATCAGATTTCCCCCATTCTCTGGGACAAGATCCGTCGTGGTCTCAGCGCCGGTCGCGTTCAATCAGTGACCCTCAGGCTCATATGCGAACGGGAACATGAAATCCTGGCTTTCGATAGTGAGGAGTACTGGACAATCACCGCCCTGTTGGAAGGGGAGGTAAAGCCGCAAATTGAGGCGCGGTTGTGGGGAAAAGCTGGCAAGAAGGTAAAAATAGCCAACCAAGAACAGGCGTCGGCGTTGGTGACGGTCCTCGAGCAAGCCAGCTACCAGATAGAAAAAGTTGAGAAAAAGAAACGGACCCGCAGCCCTGCACCGCCGTTTATTACCAGTACCCTGCAACAAGAGGCAGCACGCAAGCTGAGGTACACCGCGCAGCGGACCATGGCCATCGCCCAGCGTTTATATGAAGGAGTTGAGCTGGGCAAAGAGGGTGCTGTGGGTCTCATAACTTATATGCGGACAGATTCTACCAGGCTTGCCAAGGAGGCGGTGACGGCGGCTCGGACCTGGATACGGGACAATCTGGGGACAGAGTATGTTCCCAAAAAGGCCCCCGTGTACCGGAGCCGCAAAGGGACCCAGGATGCCCATGAGGCCATTCGGCCAACCTCGGTGACTCGGACCCCCGAACAGATGGCGGCTTCTCTCAAGAAAGATGAACTGGCACTTTATGAACTGATATGGAAACGGTTCGTGGCAAGTCAAATGAGCCCGGCGCAGTTGGATCAGACGATCATGCACATTGCCGCAGGTGAGCTAATGCTGCGAGCCAGCGGGACTGTGCTCCGCTTTCCCGGATTCATGCAGATCTACATTGAAGGTTCGGACAACGGTGATAGTGGGTTGGAAGAAGGGTCGAAACTCCCAGATCTGGAGGAGGGAAAGTCTTTGAAATTGGTGAAGGTGGAACCCAAACAACACTTCACCCAGCCGCCACCGCGCTTCACGGAAGCCTCGCTGATAAGAGAACTGGAAGAGAAAGGTATTGGCCGGCCAAGCACCTATGCCAGTATTATGCAGGTCATTCAGAAAAAGGAATATACCATCAAGGAAAAGAGACGATTCAAGCCCACAGAGCTGGGGATGCTGGTGAATGACCTGCTGGTTGTCAATTTTCCGGAGGTTCTGAATGTGGCTTTTACCGCCCAGATGGAGGCAAAGCTGGATCAGGTGGAGACCGGCAATCAGGGCTGGCTCCAGGTTATTGAAGACTTCTACCAGCAGTTTCACCAGGCGGTGGAACGGGCCCAAACAGAAATGATTGATGTGAAGAGGGAGGGGCTACCAACAGAGCTTGATTGTGAAAAGTGCGGCAAAAAGATGCATATTCGCTGGGGCAAAAACGGATTGTTTCTTTCCTGCTCCGGGTATCCAACGTGCAAGAACAGCAAGAACTTCGCCCGGGACAGCAAGGGCAAGATTCAGGCGGCGGCGGAAGGAGAGGTTCAGGGCACATGTGAATTGTGCAGTAGGGACATGGTAGCCAAGAATGGACGGTTTGGGCCTTTTTTGGCCTGCACCGGCTACCCCGAGTGCAAAAATACACGCTCGCTGCAAAACGAAAAGGGAGAGGAGAAAGAAAAAACTGTCCAATACACGGACGAAGTCTGCGATAAGTGCGACGGGCGGTTCGTGATCCGTAAAAGTCGCCAGGGCATTTCTTTCCTGGCCTGCGAAAACTATCCGCGTTGCCGCAACACTCGACCCATCGGTACTGGGGTTGCCTGTCCGCAAACGGAGTGCGACGGGGAATTGGCGGAACGAGCGTCCAAACGTGGGAAAAGATTTTACGGCTGCACTCGTTATCCCAAGTGCCGATTTATCTCCTGGTCACGACCGGTTGACAAAGCTTGTCCCACCTGCGGCAATGCTTACCTGGTGATCCGGAGCAGCAAGGGGGAAGAATACCTGGCTTGTCCGGAGAAAACGTGTGGATATAAAGAAAACCCCTCTACAAATGATTAACCACAACAACTGACCACTGACGTAATCGTAACCTTGGTACGATTCATGCTTTAAA
>CBFDBW010000160.1:0-6612 GCA_965603145.1 uncultured Syntrophobacterales bacterium | reverse complement strand
TCTGGGTATTCGATTTGCAGAGATTTCTGAAGACGATCTCAGTTTTCTCTCCCAAAAAGTATTACACTAACTCAAACGTACGCATAGTTAACGCACTGAGCGAACCAGTTGTCTTCCATCCGGAAACTTGCTCTCGTCTCGAAAGGATTGCAAGGTGGATTTGGAAAAAGTCTTAGACAAGCTCTCTGAAGAAGAGCGAGAGTTCATTTCAATTCTCATTGAGAAAGATCCTTTGACTGGAGTGTACAATAGAAGAAAATTCGACAATGATATTGAACTACTCATTTCAATGTCAGATAGAACAACGAAAGGTTGTGGTTTACTCATCATTGATATCGACAGTTTCAAAGACTTTAATGATAAGTTTGGCCATTTTGAGGGTGATCAACTCCTAAGATCGGTAACACAAAACATTGAACAGAGCCTGAGAAATTATGACAGAATCCATATCTACAGGTATGGCGGAGAAGAATTTGTTGTAATTATCCCAGATACAAGTGCCAACGACGCACTCGCGATAGGAGAGCGCTTAAGAAAGAATGTCAAGAAAGCTTGCGAAGTTACAATCAGCATAGGAATATCCCACTATAAAGAACTGGCTGGTAATATTAATGAGTTGATTACAAACGCCGATAAAGCATTATATGAAGCAAAAAGGGCGGGTAAGGATAGAGTCTTGCTTTATGAAAAAATTCCTTAGCATGTTACTATCGAAGATGCTAAGGCCGTTTGTTCCAACATGCAGGTGGCAGGACTTCTCAATATTGGAGGCACAACAAGGATGACGATCATTGATCTTTCAAACGTTCGGGCAATAGTTGAAGTCGATGGCAAAGTGAGATGTATAAACTGTATCGACGGTGCTGATTACTGGAAGGGATGTCATCCCAAGGATGAGATTCTGGTCGGCCGAGAGGATCTGGAAGATCCTGACAAGCTTTACGTCTGCGACTACTGTGAAAAAGAACTCTGATGAGCCTTCACTGCTATCATCAGATTACAGGACTGGTGAAGTTGCCCTCCTCTTGACCCTATCTGTCAGTCTAAGGACGCTCAGGTGTGAGGTCCTGCCGCTATCTGCTGAGATCACAACCATAAAGAAAAGCATCTCATGGGAAGATGTGGTGAATAATTCCTTAGGTGCCATCATGATTGACCTCGAAAACGTACTAGAGGCCGGAGTGGTTGATAAAGGATCAGTTTTGCAAAATAATTCTTTTCATACTTGACAAAACAAGCCAAGTGTGTGTTAAATTCCAATCGCTGCGCTTTTTGAATTACCAGTTCATAGAATTCTCTAATCGCCCCGGTATTGTTCTTACCTACCCTACCCTTTTGTTCTTTGTGCAATCCTAAGAATAAGAAAGATATGTGTAAATGATCCGGGCAAATATTTTGCCTGGTGTCACTTGACCTCAATTTTAACAGCGGGGGGAATTATGGGTTTACGCATGAGGGATAGGCTATTTAGAAATGTGACATCCATTTTACGATTTGAACATCCTACGCAGTGTCCAGAAGGCCACAGACAGATTTCTTGGGTCTCAAACGAAAGTGATGTCCACTGCTGGCTTTGCGACAAAACTTATCCCATCTCTGAGTGTTTCACTGCACACGACGAAAGCCAACAAACTGGAAATACGGGTGTTCCCTGAACCGATCACACGTGGCACTTTCCCAACACATGTGTAGATTAGACAACAATTTTTTGCTGGGTTTATTGGCGGAAAAAATTATAACCAACTGAATTATATGGAAAACTAATTCATGATTTGAATAGGCATGCTTTTTGTTAGTGTAGAGTACAAGAGAGATGGCTATAAATCTCTCTTAGTAGGGCTATGGTAGAGTGCAGCCCCACTAAATAACCCCCACTGGGTTAGGACATTGGATGAGTCTTGAATGGGTGAAGAGACGTGTCCTCCTCAGTGGGGGTTTCTCTTCTTATTTGATCTGCATTGACACGCCCATATAGTGTCATCCTGAATTGATTGCGTCACATCACAAACCACATCAATCCGCACGACTATCTCGACTGGATGGACCTACAAAACACTTATCCAAATCAGTGGGGCTCAAGGTTTAAGCTGAGTTCTTGATGGTATTGACAAGTAGTATGGGGCGGCTTATTCTATTTGGTCAACAGTGCTTTGTCGCTGGATTGGATGACACAGGCTGACCACAGTGGGGGACAATTTCTACCATCGACCTAGAGTGACATACCATTCCTCTTATCTCAGTTTGTGCTGAATAGTAGCTTCCAAGCGGATTTTGACCAGATCAATCGATGAAACCCTAATCCATTTGACCGCAGGAGACAATATGACTGAGTTAAGCAAAATGGTTGTTCTGCCTGTAGATGGTTCTGAAAATGCACTGAGATCCCTGGACTATCTCCATCTTTTGTACGGTAGCCGGCACAATCTGGAAGTTGCTCTCAAGTATGTCCTCCCCAGTCTGCCGCCAATTCTGGCGGATGATCGTTCTATGAAGCGTGAGACCGCCATGAAACTGAAAATTCTGGAAAACAAGAACATGCGCCTGGCCGAGAAAATCCTCTCAAAGGCCAAAGATCTCCTGCTCAAGAAAGGTTTCAAAGAAGATCTGGTGCAGACAGTTGCTCGGAAAAAGGATCAGGGTATTGCCCAGGATATTTGCAATTGGGTGGAGAGCAAGCGGGCAGATGCTGTGCTCATGACCACCCGCGGTCGAAGTAAACTGGAGGCCTTTTTCATGGGTGAGGTCTCAAGCAAGCTCCTCGAATACTGCCGCGTCTGTCCGGTGTGGATTGTGGAGGGTGCTGTCACCTCCAACCGGGTGCTCATTGCCATAGATAATTCGGCAAACGCCCTCAGGGCTGTTGACCATGCCGGCTTCATGCTTTCCGGAACAGACTGTCCGGTGACACTTTTCCACACCACACAGCATTTGAGAAGATTCGTTCCCTTGGAGGTGTTGGAGGAGGCGCCGGAACTTGAAGAGCTCTGGAAGAGCAAGGCAGGACAAGAAATCGAACCGTATTTGAAAAAGGCCAAAGAGATGCTTCTGGAGGCAGGCGTCAGCGAGTCCCAGATTAGCACCAAAATAATGAACGGAAGCCGCAGCGCGGCCAACGACATTCTGGAAGAGGCACGGAAAAATGGCTACGGGACCATTGTCATGGGTAGGCGAGGCCTCTCCGGAGTGAGAGAGTTCTTTATGGGCAGCGTCTCCAGCAAAGTCCTACGAAGCAGCACCGGGATGGCCACCTGGATCGTGCTCTAATAAATGCAAACCTGGCAAACATCAAGCACATATTGAATATATATTGTGAATATACTCATCTGCTCTCCTTCGATGTCAGGCTGGTCTAGCATTGGTATTGTGACATTGCTGTTTATTTAGCGACCTGAGGAGAACTGTAACATGGTCATGAACACGGAAACATGCGAAGATCCCCCTGGTTTACCTAGTGAACCAGTTGACACCGTTGTCGATCCGCTCAAGCGCTTCTTGCACATTGAGGCTACAAGCGGGATCGTGCTGCTTGTGGTAACCCTCACGGCCCTGATTCTTGCCAACTCACCCTTGGCAGAACGCTTCCTTGCCTTTTGGAAAATACCACTTGGGTTCAGGATCGGCTCCTTCCAGATGAACCACTCCTTACAACACTGGATCAACGATGGTCTGATGGCGATTTTTTTCTTTGTGATCGGACTGGAGGTCAAACGTGAGCTGGTAATTGGTGAACTCCAGGACTTAAGGCAGGCGGCGCTTCCTCTTGCTGCAGCGGTTGGCGGGATGCTGGTGCCGGCCGGCATCTATCTCTTTTTCCACTACGGGGCTCCCGGCGAACGAGGCTGGGGGATTGCCATGGCGACAGATATCGCATTCGTTGTTGGCTGTCTTACGGTTCTCGGTTCCCGAATTCCCGGCAGTCTTCGGGTTATGCTGCTCTCTCTGGCCATTGCCGATGATATTGGTGCCATTCTGGTGATCGCCATCGGTTACACGGAAAGCCTCAATCTGACGGCTCTGGTTCTTGGCATGGTCGGTATAGGAGTCATCATTGCTCTGATGAAGATCGGCGTCCGCAATCTTGCAGTCTACCTTATTTTTATGGTTCTGGTTTGGGTCGCCTTTCATGAGTCCGGCATCCACGCAACCATTGCCGGAGTAATATTCGGACTTCTCACCCCGACAGAAGCCTGGATAAGTGAGGGGCGGTTGGGGATGATTGTCCAAAAGACCGGATGCTTCCTGCAAGGCGATGGCTGGAGCACTCCCAAGAAACGTTATGCATTGCTGAGGGATATGGAAGTAGCCGCGCGAAAGAGTATTTCGCCTCTCGAGCGATTCGAGACTGAACTCCACCCCTGGGTCGGCTTTGCCATTATGCCTTTATTCGCCCTGGCTAATGCCGGTGTCTCCATCGAGCTCTCGGATTTTACGAATCCTGTGGCGATTGCAGTGATGCTGGGGCTTGTGGTGGGCAAGCCCACAGGTGTTGTGGTCTTCAGCTGGCTGGCGGTGAGGTTCGGTCTTGCCAGGCTGCCCGAGGGAATAAGTTGGGGTGTCATTGCGGGGGGCGGCTTCTTGGCCGGGATTGGATTTACCATGGCGATCTTCATTGCCAGCCTCGCCTTGGAAGGCAACCCGCTAGATGCGGCCAAGGTAGGTATCATCGTGGGCTCGTTTCTGAGCGCGATTGTGGGCGTGATAATATTGGTCCTCCTTCTCCCCAAACCCTCTCAGAATTCCGAATGATTTAGTGGTTCAGAGTATTTCCCAACCAGACTACTTTCAGTAGGTCAACTTCTTGATACGAGGTGGTCTGACGTCTGGTATTACCACTATAAACACATCGCCGTATTTGGTTGGTGGACTACCGGTGCCATCCAGCAATTTGTACATCTCCTCCACGTTTCTTATATTTCCTACCCACACCACCACGCCCCCGGCGTGCTTGGTAAGGAATTCATCCAGAAGGTCCCTGGACAGCTTCTTGTAATCGTACAAACGGGATTGGGATACAAGGTTTAGTTTCAGGCCAAGATGGTCTGCCAATGGTTGAGCCGTGGCCCTGTTGCGCCGCAGATTCGTACAGTAAATTGCGCTCACTCCCATGTCGCCGATCACTGCCGGCAAGTGCTGAGCCCGTCTTTTACCTTGCCATGTCAGTGGATCGTCTGCCTCAGCACTGTAAATATCCCTGCCCGCATGCCGAAGGAGGATGATTGTCGTCTTGGTCCCCGGCGGTGACTGGTATGTTGGGCTCGTTTTATCTTCTGGAGTGGTGGCGCAGCCAACAAGAAGGGCAAGAACCAAGCATATTACCTCGACACCAGAAACCGTTCGAAAACCTTTGATTGGCTCCATCGGTCAGACCTCCTCGCCTGTTATTAGTCAGAGAGCTGGTAGTGGCTCCAAACTAGCACAAAAAAGTGAGATTGGTCAAAATGGATCAACTATTTAGAAAACGTGTTGGATTGTCTCGAATGATACAGACGAGAAAATTCGAAAACTTACTTCATGGATGAAAAAATCTTGTTAATCTTTTCTTTGATGACACGCTCAGCAATGGCTGACAAGCGTTCTTCCACCAGCCGGGCTACCAGCACTTCAATCTTCTCGGTTAGCAAATCAGCCAAATCTTCTTCAGAACCGCTTGCAGTGGCCGCCTCACCCACCTTTTTGCCTCCCCCTTCATCCTGCAGTTGCACGTCGCCAAGCAGATCTTCTGAAATCTGCTCCTCAAGGACAACAGGTTCGGCATCGGTAGCAATCTCTTCTCCTGACTGAAAGTCCACATCCAGTTCTTCAAAGAGATCTTTGGAGAACTCCTGCTCCTCGGCCTTCGGTTCCGCAGCGGCAATCTCACCTCCCGCGGACTTAAAATCCTTTTCCAAATCGTCAAAAAGATCCTCGGGTAGCTGCTCTTCTAAGACGCGAGACTTCTCAGTGCCCTTTTTTGGTTCTGGTACCGCCTTTTTTTCAAGGAGTTTTGATGCATCCACTTCACGGGTGGCGAGGAGTTCGTCTAGCGCCGTGGAAATGTCTTCATCCACCTCCTCCTCGCGCGTCTCTGTTGCAGGCGGACTTTCGGCGTCAGTCGCCGCCTCCTTAGCCAACATGGCGTCAACTTCACCCTCAGCGTCACTCATGGCATCCAGTGCAACTCGTGCCTGATTATCCGTAGGCTCATCTACAGGTGGTGGCTCATCCGACTCTCCGAACAAATCTATGTCCAGTTCCAGGCTGTCCATCCCCATTACCCCGTCATTGAGGTTCATTGTCGAGACCTCTCTGTCAGGGGTTTGATCATCCAAGATAGCCCCGGCCACTTCCACAACGTCCGCCAGGTTTGCGACTTCGTTATCAATGGTATCGAGGAGAAAATCGAGTTTTTTAGTAGCTCCCTTTTCAGGACTGCTGTTTTTGAGCTCACTGTTTGAGGAACTGTTGCTCATATTCGTCTTTCCAGAGCCAAGATCAAGAACATTCGATGCGCTGGCCCACGGCCATCACCCGCGGGTACTCTCAAAAAGCCTGGCCCATGAATGGCAGTAAGAAGTATCCGATGGCCCGACTTTTCTGACCAATACCCATTAAGCAAAAGCAGTGCCAAACATA
>CBFDBW010000159.1:0-6626 GCA_965603145.1 uncultured Syntrophobacterales bacterium | reverse complement strand
TGCCCTCAAACAGCGTCATACCTCTGTCGCCCTGGGTGAGCAAAACCATCTGGCAACCAAGTTCATCAAGCAGGCGGGTCCCAGCTCGCCTGAGACTCTCTTCGTCATTGATGACAATCCCGGACATGAGCTCTGCCTCTTGATGGTTGGGGGTAATTAAGGTAACCCCCTTATAGAAAGCCACGTTCTGTACTTTGGGATCAACTGTCAAAGTAATTTGCCTGCCACCTGTCAGTAGACGAATGGTTTCCATGAGGCCTTGAGCAACGACACCCTTGCCGTAGTCGGAAACCACAATTGCATCAATGGAATCGATCTGTTCTTTAACGGTGGTAAGAATCCTCTGGATGCTATCCTCAGTTACAGGCTCCCTTTCCTCGCGATCCACTCGGACCACTTGCTGGGAGTGGGCGACTACTCTGGTTTTTATGGTGGTGGGTCGACGATCTTCAACCACCAGGCCGTGGGTGGGACTGTTCATCTTTTGCAGCATGTGAACCAATTCCCTACCCATGGCATCATTGCCAATGACCCCGCAGATGAGTACTTGCCCGCCCAGAGAAATGATATTGTTAACCACATTGCCAGCGCCACCCAGCACAAGGGACTCTTCTTCGACCTCTACCACCGGCACCGGTGCCTCAGGCGAAATCCTCTCAACGCGACCCCAGAGGAACTCGTCCATAATCACATCGCCCACTACCAGAATCCGGCAGGATGAAAACTTGTCTATACCTTCAGAGAGAACCGTGGAATCATAGGTGGTTGACATCTATCGAATCTACCTCTCAACCATGGTGGCTTTGAGTGCGCTGCCGATGAATATAGCACAGCAGCTAAAGGAAGCCAGCACTTTTTTACCTGGCAGATTCCAAAGAGCATAGCAAGAAAGCTCTGCCCTCGAACGCTCTGCGATTTCCCTCTGCGGTCTGCGAATAAAACAAAGTAGTTCGTGTCCATTCATAAATGAGATATTTTGTTCAAGATCAAGGAATGCGAAAATTCTAACCACAGGAATATATGAACATATTTCGAGGATTAAAATCTGAGCATGACACCGATATTGGGCAAAATAGCCATTCTATGGATGGTAACTAGTTAGCCATTTACAAACTCACTAGCATTCATTACACTTCACATCTATGAAACGGATATTGCTACGATATCTTCTCGTTGAGCAGGCGGTACCATTTTTTGTCAGCCTATTGGTTCTGACTCTTGTTCTCTTTCTGGGCAAAATCATGCGGTACACTCAACTGCTCTTTGCAAGCGAGTCCGGCTTGGCTGATCTCGGCATGCTCTTGCTCTATTCGCTCCCCTACTTTTTAGTCTTCACCATTCCTATGGCCACCCTACTCGCCGTACTTCTAGCATTTGCCAGGCTCGCTCATGACAACGAGATCACCGCCATGAAAACTGCTGGCATCAGCTTTTATCAAACGATTCCTCCAGTGGTTCTGATGACAAGCTTTGCCTGGCTAACCACCCTCGGTCTCTCCAGTTTTGTTCTGCCACACAGCAACAGTGGTTTTCAGAGCGTTCTCTTGGAGATGGCTCGCTCTAGAGGTCAGTTGGGTCTCAAAGAGCGAATTTTCAATGATCAGTTTGATGGGCTCGTTTTTTTCATTAACACCATATCCCCGGATGGTAGACACTTACGCGAGGTTTTTATTGCGGATGAGAGATCCCCTGAGACCAAGAGCACTATCATTGCCGAGGAAGGTTTTCTTGTCCACGATCCCAGCGGCAAAAGAATTACCATCAGGCTTCTTCGAGGTCAGATCCTTCGGGTGGGAGATGAGATGGAAAGTCTGCAAACCATTCGCTTCCAGGACTATGATTTCAACCTGGATCTGGACTCGTTTGCTTTCAGTGAGAAGGATTTCCGCAAGAGAGAACGGCACCTCAGTTTCACTGAGCTAAGGCAGGCGCTGACCTCAACCAAACTCGACAAAAAAAAACGCAACAAATTACTGTTTGAATGGCATCGTCGCCTGTCCATCCCTTTCGCCTGTATTGTCTTGGGCTTTATTGCTGCGCCCTTGAGCGTTCAATCTAGAACCGGTTCCCGACTCTCCGGAGTGGTTCTGGGACTCTTCCTGTTCTTGCTCTATTATCTTTTTGTGTCAGCAGCCAAGGCCTTGGGGAAAGACGGGCCCTATCCACCCGCCATCGGTCTGTGGCTGCCGAATATTATCTTCGGGGTACTTGCTGTTATTCTTTGGATCAAAACCGCGAGAGAATCTCCGTTCAAGCCTATTCTCCTTGTGCAGCAAAGCGCGGAACGGGTTGCTTCTTGGATCAGGACCCGTTCAAAAAGCTAATGTGAAGCTCACGATTGCCCACCTCTCCCCGGAGAGATTAAACTGGATTATTGTAGCCTAAGCAAGGAGAAACCACCCCAGGAATAGAGTTTACAGGTACCCTTACTATCAACAAGATGCTTATTAGCTACGACAAAATACTCACAGTTCTTATTGTGATGATGGACAGACACCTGGGAAACCTTGTGGTCTCTCTCTCATCAATCGTCGCATTACAGGAGTATTTTAGGGGAAAAAATGTATATTTCGTGGTGGACAGTGCTTACCGAGAGGCTGTTGAAACTATTGATGGCTTCGATAGAATAATTTACTTCCCGAGAAGAGAGATCTACGGAAGTAATGTGTTGAAAAGGACAGTACTGTACCTAAAATTCATCAATACAATCAGAAGTATATCCCCAGATGCTGTCATCGACTTACAGGGCGGAAGTGCTTCTTCTGCAGTGAGTTTTTTGTCAGGTGCTGCATACCGCCTTAGTAACTCCTCTGCCAGGAGATCATATGTCTATAATACGAAAATCGACCTTCCAGTTGGGAAGCATAAGGTTCACAGTTACATGGAGGTTGCCATTGCTCTCGGAGCTAACATAGACGATCCATACTACCGGTTACACGCCTTAGAACGAAGGAGAAACTCCCTTGCCCCTGTTCTTAAGCAACATGGAATAACCTCTGAGAAACCAATTATTTGCATCCATGCCGGTGCCGGCAACATTCACAAGCAGTGGTCCACAGAAGGTTTCGCAGAGGTTGCAGACTGGCTTTCCGCTCAAGGTTTCCAGATCATCTTTATCGGCGCTGGCCGCGACCAGGACAAGATTGATGCCACAATGTCCTTGATAAGTCACAAAGCATACAATCTTGGAGGCAGTTTATCCATCGGTGAGTTGATGGCCCTTTTTGAAATGAGCTCCCTCTTTTTGGGCAATGACAGCGGCCCCATGCACCTTGCTGCTGCCATGGGAACCCCTATTGTTGCTCTTTTTGGGCCGGTGGATGAGAGGAGATGGAGACCACTTTCTCCCAATTCTGTAGTGCTGAGAGGTCAAGAGCCGTGTGATGATTGCAGGATCAAACGCAAAGATTGTGATAATTTTCCGTGTATTACCCTCCTGTCACCGAAGAAGGTGAAAGAGGTCATTGGCGAATTACTGGCGAAGTGATTCGTTTCTAGTTATTAGTGTCTCGTGCCTACTGCGCCAAGCGCCATGCACTATCGAAAGCCTCCCCTCCGGTACAACCGCCAGGCTAGCACTACCACTGCCAGCAATGGATACTTTTCAAGTCGTGGATTCCATTCAACCTTGACACCCGAGTGCCGTTCTATCTTCCACTGGATATATTCCAGCCCACCCTCAAAGGTAAAAAACGCTTTGCTTAGCCGCAAGATTGAAAGCATTTTGCCTTGAACGTTGCGCAAGCCCCAGGCCAAACGGTTGCGGTTACGCACCCTCGCCGGAATGCTGGCTTGATAATGAAAACCGTCAGGCCTGTCAAAAACCTCCACCGCAAAAGGCACTGAAACCATGGCGGTTCGGGTCAGTTGCTCATAGTAGTCCTCCGCATCGTCAAACAGATGGACGAGGTTCTGTGGTCGCTCTGACCTGAGTTCGGCCCGGTAGCTGAGTAATAGCCCCTGGCGCCACAAATCTCTAGCAGTAAAGCGGTCGGTTATCTGAGGTAAAACGCGAGTTAGGAAGGTAATGACGGCCCGCGCCAATGCTACTCGTACCTGGCTTGCCGCCTGACTGTCACGAGCATAGACCAAGCCAACAGGCTGAGCAAAGCGTCCCCACAGGTAGGAATGAAACCATTGTGTCGAGGTGCCACGCTGAAAGTCTTTGAGGGTAAGAACTGCATACTTGGTGCGCACCACTCGATCCTGGACCGGCAGTTCCAGATAGAAAACATTGGGTGGTAGCAGCTTATTGGTGCAGGCCTGCCTGCGGCTGCGGAAAGCGGTGCGGTAGCTGTCCACTAGTAAATAAAGGTCCACGATCCCATCACTATCGTCACCTGTGCGCAGACAGGAGCCATAGAATAGGATTGCATGAGCAGCGTCCCCGTAGCGGTTCAGAAGCTCATCAGCCAGGGCCCGCACCCCTGGTGGAGCCGGGCGCGAAGACTCTTGGTCAATCAAGGTAATGAGTAGTGGTGAGATTGACACGATCACAACCGCAAAAATGACACCTTGCCGCCATTTTGGACAACCACCGGTCCGAGATGAGATTCAGCCTTGAAAAGCTCACCATCCAGGGTAAAACCGCTGTTAAAAGTTAGCTGTACTTGCTGGACATTGTGGCTGAAGTAGCCATTGTCAGGCGTCCCATAACGATTCCTCCGACCACGCATCAGGGCCGGCAGTGCCCGCAGCAGGTGTTGCGGCCGCGCCTCGACCGCAGTGTAATGCAATGTTTGCTCTTCTCTACCCCAGAAAGGACGCAGCCCGAGAAAGAGCCGTTCAAGCGCACTAATCATTAGCAAAAGGTAGTCCCGCCGCTCCGGCGAACGTTGATCAAACCCTACGCTGATAGGCACGGGAGTCACGTAGTCACCACCGCTCCTTGCAACCGCCAGGAGAAATAGGGCTATGGTGAGCCCGGGAGCCCACTCTCCCCGAAATCCGCGTCTGTTCAGCCTGTTGTTGAAGAACTGGATCCCCTGGTAAATACTGGCAGCCCCTAAAAACATTCCATAGATTGGATCCTGGTGGGGGTCCACTTGTACACGCAAGACCGGGCGGCGCAGGATGGCCACCTCCCCTTTCCCACCGTCTGCCCACGACAGTAGTCTTCGTAGCGCCTGTTCCAGAGGCCCCTTCAAGCCCACATCCCCAGCGGTCATACTGGTTGTCCCGGCCCGCAAAACCGCCAGGTGTGGAAACGTCTCAAAAGGCTTGTGATGGCAGAGCACAGTCAGCACCGCCTGTATGGTACCGTCGCCTCCGTTTACCGCAACTATGTTCACCTCCTTGCGAGCGAAGTCAACCAGGGCTGAGGCCACATCGGCCGGGGTCAGGACTTCCCGATGGGACACCTGGGGGTAGGCAGCCAGAACCTCTCTGACCGCTCCCAGGCCTCTGCGGTTGCCGCCGCTGCGTGGATTATTGAGTACTCCTACGCGTGGCGGTTCAGCAGCGGCTAAAACACTAGGAGAAGTACTCTCGAGCTTACTCTCCGGCGACGCACGTTTTTCTGTGGTGATGGCATGACGCAGGTCATTCATGACTGCATACTGACTAATGAGATTTCCTTGAAAATCTCAAATTGCATGGGTACATGGTAAAAAATAGGATGGTATTGTATATTAGACCTGCGAATTCTGTAAAGTGTGTGAACCGGAAGCCGTTGACCGCACAGGTGGCAAACCCCTATCATGAATGAAACATTCACACTTGCCCATCTTTCTGACCTGCATCTATCTTCTCTGAATGATGTTAAGGTACGAGAGCTTCTAAACAAGCGCATATACGGGTATATTAAGTGGCAGTTGAAAAGACGTGCTGAGCACCGCAGAGAGGTGCTCGACGCTCTGCTCCTCAACCTGCAGCATACCACCCCTGACCACATAGCAGTCACCGGCGACCTGACTCACTTGGGCCTGCCCAGAGAGTTCAGAGAGGCCAGAAATGTGCTGCAATCCCTCGGCTCGCCCTCACGGGTAACTGTGATACCCGGTAACCACGACACCTACGTGAGCACTGACTGGAATTCCACCTTTGCACTCTGGACGGATTACATGCTCTCCGATAAAGCACATCTTGGGGCCAAAGCGGGAACAAATGTGAACACTACTTTTCCCAGTTTGCGTGTACGCGGGATTGCAGCGCTAATCGGAGTTTCCACGGCTCGTCCGAGTGCACCGTTACTGGCCGTCGGCAGTGTCGGGCAGATACAGTTGCAAAAATTGGAGAAAATTCTCGTGGAGACGGGAAAACAGCGGTTGTTTCGGGTCGTGCTGATCCACCATCCCCCGGTGGACGGCACCGTCAGCTGGCGCAAACGTCTCACCGATGCTTCGGCCTTCCGATCGGTGCTGGATCAACACGGAGTAGAGCTTATTCTCCACGGTCACGCTCACCGCAGTTCTTTGAACCACCTGGAAACAACTGCTGGCACGGTTCCGGCATTTGGCGTGCCTTCTGCATCAGCGCTCGGTCGCACGTCTTCCCGCCGGGCCAGATACCACCTCTATCGGTTCAAAGCAAATCCACGTGGCTGGGAAATGGTGGTCACCGTAATGTGCTATTCCCCAGCGCAGCAAAGGTTTACTGAAGAGACTGAAAAGGACGTGCTGCTGCCC
>CBFDBW010000158.1:0-6761 GCA_965603145.1 uncultured Syntrophobacterales bacterium | reverse complement strand
TGACCGCTTGGATTGTATCTAGAGGCCTAAGCCGAGGGCAAAATGTAGATATTGATGAGAATTGTAAATTCGCCCCGGTCGCAGAAAAAGCTCAGATTACATCCTTATCAAACTTCAGCAGGGATTTAATCTGGCACAAGGTATGGTTGCCTGTCACCTATTCCATTTTCACAACACCACTGGCCTTATCTCAGGCCAGCCAGGGAGAAAGTGAGGTGGGAGGATAATAAAAAACATCCACCGACCAATCGCATGGCCGATGGGGTACAGGCTGCCTTCACTGTTAGCCAGCTTTTTTGCTTTTCTGGGAATGTTTTCTTGTGTATAAATCCTGAAGCGGTACCGTGTATAGGATTCTGAAGGGTATAGTGTATAGCACTTTACAGGACTGAGGCTAAATGCAGAGCCAGTAGGGTTTTGTGGCAGATTTGAGGGGAAATTACATGGAAAGGAGGATTTTAGTCTATGGCCAAAATAATCATATACGGTAAGTCTTCTTGACCTTACACCAACAAAGCCAGGTCGGCTTACGGAGACAAGGCCACTTACGTAGACGTCGCTAACGACAAAGAAAAGCTCGAGGAAATGCTCGAAATGTCTAAAGGTGTGAGGAAAGTGCCGGTCATTGTTGAAGGTGAAAAGGTAGAAATCGGCTATGGGGGAACATGAGGCGTGTAACGACTCATCGGTGATGAGTTAAAGATTTCTGATTTTAGATTGAAGATTGAAGATTTACGCACGTTGCATTGGGCGGAGTCATGCCATTCCGAACTCCCTAATCTGCAATTTGAAATCTTAAATCTCAAATACCAAAACTCCAGAAGACTTTTTGTCGAGTCGGGCAAGCTTTTTGCATAAAAATATGCGTTCCCCTCAACACTTTGAAGGTCCTTGTAGTAAAGGAACTCCAATTATGAATCCACATCAGCCCAACAGGATACGAATTCTTGCGGTTGATGATGACCAAAACGTTCTCGACCTCTATGAGGAATTTCTCTCCTCACCCACCTCTACGTATCAGTTTGATGTAGCGCTTTGCCATCAAAGCGAGACCGCGGTAGAAGCGGTGCGAGTGGCCATCGAAGATGAAAATCCTTTTGCTGTTGCCTTTCTCGACATCCGTTTGGGTACAGGTCCGGACGGTGTGTGGGCAGCAGAGCAGATCCGAATCCTGGATCCAAACATTGAAATTGTCATGGTCACAGCTCACGATGATCTCGGTCCAGAAGAAATTGTCTCTCGCGTCCCCCCTGCCGGGAAGCTGCTTTATATAAGGAAGCCCTTTTCCTCAGAAGAAATCAAACAGTTTGCTGTTGCACTCAGTGCAAAGTGGCAGCAAGAGGTGCAGCTGCATAAAATCCACGCTGAGTTAGAAAACCACGTTGAGGAAAGGACCATTGATTTGACCAAGACAAACGAGCAACTGAAGCGGGAAATAGAAGAGCGAAGACGAGCTGAGGAAGAGATAAGGAAAAATGAGAAACGGTATCGTGCTGTTGTAGAAGATATGCCGGCAATGATCTGTCGATTTCTTCCTGACGGCACATTAACCTTCGTTAACGGGGCATATTGTTCTTATTTTAAGAAGCGAAGCGAAGAGTTATTGGGGGAGAACTTTTTCCGATTTATTCCTGAACAGGACCAAGAAAAAGTAACACATCACTTTATCTCCCTCACGTCAGATAGCCCCATGGTAACGTATGACCATCGAGTAATTGCCCCGGATGGAACTATTCATTGGCAGCGGTGGACCGATCGCGCACTTTTTGATGAACAAAGTAAGTTGGTTGAATATCAATCCATTGGGAACGACATCACTGAGAATAGACAGGCGGAGGAAGCTCTGCGGGAGAGCGAGGAAAAGTACAGAACCATCCTGGAAAACATTGAGGAAGGCTACTTTGAAGTCGATCTCGCTGGAAACTTCACTTTAGTTAACGATTCGCTGTGCAGAATTACGGGATATGACCGGAATGAACTGATTGGCATGAACAACCGGGAGTACACCACCCCGAAAACCGCCAAAGAAATGTATCAAGTCTTCAGCAAAACCTATAAGACCGGAGAGCCCGCAAGAATTTTGGACTATGACATCTTTAGAAAAGATGGCAGTACAAGAACCCTCGAGTTGTCTGCATCTTTGATGGCGGACTCGGCCGACAAACCTGTTGGTTTCCGAGGTGTGGTCCGCGACGTTACAGAACGCAAGCGGGGGGAGGAGGCCTTGCGTGAAAGCGAAGAGCGCTATCGGAGCCTTTTCAAGAACAATCACACGGTGATGCTACTCATTGACCCGGAGTCTGCAGACATAGTAGATGCCAATCCAGCAGCTTGCTCCTTTTATGGTTGGGGCCACAAAGAACTCACCAGCAAGAAGATTACCGACATAAATACACTCACTGCCGAGCAAGTTTTCCAAGAAATAGAGCGAACGAAGTCAGAACAAAACCAGCACTTTTTCTTCCGTCACCGCTTGGCAAAAAACGAAATTGTCGATGTTGAAGTCTTCAGTGGTCCGATCGTACTGAACGGCAAACAGCTTCTGTATTCCATCGTTCACGATATCACCGAGCGCAAAGAAGCCATTGAAGCACTCCGGGCCAGCGAGGAAAAGTACCGCACGGTTCTGGAAGCAAATCCAGACCCTGTAGTTGTCTACGACATTGAGGGTAAAGTTGTCTATTATAACCCTGCTTTCACCCGCGTTTTCGGATGGTCCCTGGGTGAGCGATTGGGCAAAAAAATGGATGTTTTCGTGCCCAAGGAGAGCTGGCCGGAGACCCAAACCATGATCAACAGGGTGTTAGCTGGCGAAAGCTTCTCCGGCATAGAAACCCGCCGATACACCAAGGCAGGGAAGATCATTCCCGTCAACATAAGTGGAGCCGTACTTCGAGATATGGACGGCAACCCTGTGGGGAGTGTCATTAATTTACGAGACATCAGCGAACAGAAGAATCTAGAAGGCCAACTGCAGCAAGCTCAGAAAATGGAGGCCGTCGGCACTCTGGCGGGGGGAATCGCTCACGATTTCAATAACCTGCTCCAAGCCATACAAGGCTATACGGAACTCCTATTAATGCGAAAAAAGGAGGGAGAGCCCGATTGGCGAGAACTGCAGGAGGTTATCCGTGCCTCTAAAAGAGGAGCGGAGCTGACTCAGCAGTTGCTCACCTTCAGTCGCAAGGTGGAGAGCAAAAGAAGACCCCTCGATCTCAACCAGGAGGTGGGAGAATTACAGGAGCTGCTCGAGCGCACTATCCCCAAGATGATAGATGTCGAATTCAAACTCGCTGACAATCTTAAAATGGTCAACGCTGACTCGGTGCAACTGAAGCAAGTGCTCATGAACCTGGCCGTAAACGCTAAAGACGCGATGGCTGAGGGCGGCAAACTGCTCATTGAGACCCAAGGCGTTACTTTGGATCAGGAATTTTGTAGGAGATATGCCGAGGTCAAAGTAGGGGATTATGTGCTGCTCTCCATCTCGGACACCGGGCACGGCATGGACAAAGGGACACTGGAACACATTTTCGATCCCTTCTACACCACCAAAGAGGTAGGGAAAGGCACCGGTCTCGGTCTGGCCATAGTTTACGGAATCATAAAGAGCCACGAAGGCTACATCACCTGCTATAGCCGGCCCGAGGAAGGAACCACCTTCAGAATCTACCTACCGACAATAGAGCCGGAAACCGTACCTGTAGACGTACTGATAGCGCCGGAACCTGAGGGTCTCGCCAGAGGAGGTAACGAAACCATTTTGCTGGTGGATGACGAGGAGTTCATTAGGGAACTGGGGGTGGATGTACTCGGACGTGTTGGTTACACTGTTCTAACTGCTAGCAATGGGGAAAACGCCCTGGAACTATACCGTCAGGAGCGGGCTCGGATTGACTTGGTGATTCTGGATTTGATCATGCCTGGCATGGGTGGCAACAAGTGTCTCGAGGAACTTCTCAAGATAGATCCACACACACGAGTATTGATAGCCAGTGGCTACTCACCCGATGCTCCTACCAAAGGAGCCCTTGACACCGACGCCAAAGGTTTTGTCAGCAAACCCTACGATACCCGTCAGTTGCTGCAACTGGTTCGTGAAATCCTGGATAGAAATTAAAATCTTGCCTTTATCGCCCGTGCCGGCTTGGAGCGCCAAGCTCCACGTCTAACTCCACCGTTGCCTTGTCGCGCCGCACCTTGAGCCGAACCACGTCACCGACATGCCTGGTGGCCAGAAAAACTCTAAGATCATCAAAGTCTTTCACTTTCTGACCATCCACAGCCAGGACGATATCACCCTTTTCCATCCCAGCCTTCTCGGCCCCACTTCCGCGGGTAAAGCCGGCCACCGTGAGCAAACCATCAGACGAATCCAGCATTATCCCAAGCTTGGCATCCTCCGGAGCCTGAACTTCACTGGGGAAAATAATGAAGTCAGCCAGACCAAGCTCCAGTGGTTCCCCCGGATCGGGCAGGATAATGACATAGTCTTTTCCTATCCTGCGATAAACTCTCTTGGGAATCCCCGCGCCGTAAGCAAGGTGGCCACTGCCTGCTAGCACCACCATGTGATAGCCGGGGCGACCTGTCAGAAAATTGGCGATGCTCTCCGCCATGGTCTCATCCCACAGAATCTGGGCCTGGTGAAAGTACTCGAATTCTTGTGGAATGCTATCGCCATCCAGGTTCGTCTGGTGCATTTCGAAAACGCTCCGAAGTCGCTTCTTGTATGGTTCGTCGTCAAGAATCAACTCGTCAGGTATGCGGCCTCTTTCCTCCGGGCTCAAGTTTTCGAGCCCTTCGTTCGCAACCTTGCGAACCAACTCATTGTCCTGGTTGAGAGCGACAACCGGTATTCCATTGGCCCTGGCATACTGGAGGATATCTTCATATAAGTGATAATTGAACCTCCAGGTACTGAAGTAGTGGGACTCCTTGAGAAAGGTCTGGGTATCGGTTTCCCCGGAGATATAGTCGTCCAACGATTCTTGATAACGGCGCTGGAACATTTCCATGCCTATGGCCAGTTTCGGATGGTACCGGTGCAAAGCCTGAATCATTTCAAGCTGAACGAGATGATCGCCGTAGCGGTCATGCTTTTCGCCCACATAGATGATGGTTTTATCGGCTACCCGGGAAGCAATTTCAGATAGGGGAAGCACTGCCTCTAGGGCAATACCGGTAGCCGGTCGGCCCACTTCAAGCTGGATCCCTCGGTCGCTTGCCTCTGTCTCCTTTTCCACGTTTTTGCCTCCAGAAAATTGCAGCTTGCTGTACTGACCATAGTGAAGAAGCTTTCGCCCCGTACCAGTCACCTCAGCAGCATTTTCGGCCAGAATCAGGCCAAGGACGCGTTTGGGATTGAACATATTTTTCCTTATCTGCAGAAAAAGGCCGGTCGGATTCTCGGGCGCCCCAGGAAAAAAGGATTTGAGTTCAGTTTGAGGTCCTAAGAAAAGAAAACTCTTGTCACCTAGGGTGGAATGATCTATCCCGCCAGCGCTCGCGGTCTTGAAACCCTGACTTTGCAATTCTTGAATCAGGGTCTCATAGATTTCCTTATTGGCTTCAGGCACGAGAATGGTTCGGGTCGGATCTCCCAAAAGGCGGCTTAACACAGCGCTTCTCTCAGGTGGCTCCAATCTGCGAAAAAGGTCGTAGTCTGGATCTACAACAATCTTTTGCGGTCTTTCCTTCAAAGGCAAAGAAAGGGTTTGCTCTGCGGCTGAAACGGGCAAGATATGTTTCTCTTGTTTGTTCTCTGTATGGATAACCACCGGGATGAACGCTGGCATTGTGCTGTTCGCAACCCGAATTTCAAATTGCAAATTATAGCCACTTCCTGGCCGATTCAACCGAATCTTGCTGAGATTCACCGCCATCGCACCTTTGTTGTTCAGCCAAAATGCAAAAAAACCACTGAGATCCTCCCCTGCCGTCCTTGAAAAAATCCTTTCCAGATCCTGCCACGAGGTTATCCGGAACCGCTGCTCCTGAGCCAGCCGCTTCAGCCCCTCACCAAATGCCTTTTCACCGGCACGGTTTTTGAGCATATGAAAAAACATGGCGGTTTTGCCATAGCCCACCGCCCGTAAAGCCCGATCCCCGCCGCTAAAGAACTCTCGGATGGAAATTTCGTTGTCCTGGTGGACGTAACTTTCGTAATTTTCGATAATCTTTTTTCGATGCTGCCACCCCTTTTCTTGCAAGGCATCGTAATGATGATCGGCCAGATAGGTGGTCAAACCCTCAGACCAGTTGCCCTTGGCGTAGTCCACATAGACAGAATTGCCAAACCAAGAGTGAAGAACTTCATGACCCAGTGAGGTCTCTGGAATAAAGGGCAGCTTGAGTACCTGCCGGCCCAGCAGGGTGAAGGTCGGCATGCCGTAGCCTGTGGGCAGAATGTTCTCAACCACAGCAAAGCGACGATAAGGGTAGGGCCCCAGCATGTCTTCATACATCCCCAGATACTTCTTGATGTAGGCAAGGTAGCGACCCGAAAGATCCTTATCCTCGGGCAGCAAGTAGGTCGCCACCTCCACGTCCCCATGGCGATCCTTGTTTACGACGTACGGTGCCATCACAAAGTTAATATGTGGTACCGGATGCGGAAAATGAAAGACCTGGAGCCTTCCTTCAGCAGTTTCGTGCGTTGTTATGGTCTCAGATTCAGACACGGCATGTAAGCCTTTAGGAACCCTTGCTTCCTGGGCAAAATGGGCGAGATCAGCCTCAGCGGCCGGATACTAGCCACT
>CBFDBW010000157.1:0-6771 GCA_965603145.1 uncultured Syntrophobacterales bacterium | reverse complement strand
GAGCTATGGACAAAAACGCAGTCTTCAACCTCGGCAGGGTAAGACTTTCAGGTAACCAGTCCATCGTTAGAGGAGCGCTTGAGGCTGGCGTCCGGGTGACCACCGCTTATCCCGGAGCCCCTATCTCTGACCTCCAGGGGAGCTTCGAGCAGTTGGCGGGGAATCTTCCCAGGGCGAACCCCTTCACCGTCAAGGTAGGAGAAGCCCTTGACCAGGTGGGCTACCAGCTCTCCGCCCACTGGGGCACCACCACCAACGAGGACAATGCTATGGGCTTGGCCTTGGGCGCGGTGGTATGCAAGGGAGATTTCAAACAGCGGGAGTTCCTCACTGAAGATGAGTGGGATCTGGTCTATGGCGACACCGTTTTCGCCGGAGACGAGGAAAAAAGAATCCCCGTGGGCTCACGGGTGATGTGCTCCTTCAAGCACCTGGGCGGCAACACCGCAGCTGATGCCCTCCGGGTGGCGGTTAACGTTCTTCCCTACACCGGGTGTTTAGGCATAGCATCGGGGGACGACCGTCAGGGAACCTCTTCGCAAACCATGCAGGACAATAAGGTTCTCTATGCCTTTCACTTCCGCATCCCCACCCTGGAGCTCCACTCCCCCAGAACTTCCCATATCACCGTGAAAAACTGCTATAGCCTCTTCGAAGAGCTGGGCGTTCCCTTTGTGGTCATCATGAACTACGATCTCTCTTACCGGGAAGTCTCCTCGGAGCTTAAGATGGAGGTGGACCTCGGGGCCAACATGAGGCGTAAAGCTTTCACCAAAGACCCCAAACACCTGGTCACCATAGGCCCCCACATCCGTCCCCGGGAAAAGAAGGTCCTTTCTAGCCTGATTCCGCTATTCAAGAAAAAGATCATGGAGAACTTCGAGCTTCTGGGAAACGAGGTGCTCACATACGGCTCTGAACCTCGAGCTATTCTGGTGCTGAACGGCCCCTTCCAGGAGGACTTCCAGCTGGTGAAGCACGACCAGGCGCTAAGAGACCGACTAGGGAGTAAGTTCGGCGAAGTCGTGGTGGTGGAATCACCCCTTGTATTCCCACAACCCGACGCTCTTTATGAGGAGCTGGTGTCGAAGTATCCCATCAAGCAGATATTCGTGTTCGAGGAGGGATACGGAAAGGTCATCTATATCCAACTTTTGGATCTGGTAAACAGGCACGGACTTGATGCGAAGGTGTTCGACTGCGGTATCCCCTATGAGCCCAGGATCTACGAGAGGTTCTCATACATTGATCACATTCTGGCCCCCTGAAGGGAGGTGCAAGCATGGCTGCTAAGCGGAATACAGCACAGGATGAGATAACCTACATGCGGCCCGTGTCCAATTGCGCCGGCTGCGGGGACACCAAGGTCTCCTGGTCCGTGTATGAGGGCATGAAAAGATTCAACCGGGAGCATGAACTCAAAGGCAAAGATAGGTACCAGGTAGTATATGCGGCAGATAGGGGATGTGGGAACCTTCAAGGCTACCACGCCTACCATATAGTGGACGCCATCTTCTGCATGGGCACCGGGGCCATCGTGGGGGAGGGAATAAAGGAGTCCTGCTCTGAGAAGCAGGTCGTAGTCACAGCCTCGGGGGACGGCGGCTACAACTTCAACATCAGCGGCAGCAAGTTCGCCGCCAAGAACAAAAAGTCGGGTGCCATAAACATCATCTATAACAACTACAATATTCGCATGACCGGTGGTCAGATACCCTTAGAAACGGACTTCGACAAGGAAGGGGCGGCCATGGGCTTTGAGGTAATCCATGTAAATCCCTACAGGGTGGACGATAACGCCGAACTCTTCAAAGGACTCGTGGACCGGTATCTCAACAAGGATAAGGTAATGGTCGTGGCGGACGGGGTCTGCGTCTTGGACATGAGAAGAGAAGCCGCTTCCGTAGGACTGAAGCTGGGCCACTTCATCAAGTCTGAGGAGTGTCTGGACCTCAAGTTTGCTCAGGAAAGGGAGAGGGTGGCCAGAGATGAGCCGGAGAAACTGAAAGAACTTCCCAGGTTCAAGTGCCGTCTATGTGGAATTGGGCTAAGGTGCCAAGCGCTCCTCAACAACGACCCCGGTCTCTGCTTTGGCTGCGGGGCCTGCGCCCAGTTCCCCTGTCCGGTGGGCGCCCTGAGTTTTGAGGGACGCAGCTACGCAATTTCCACCGATATAACCGAGCTCATCTAGACGTAGGAGGAGGGCATGGCTCAAGAAAGACAGCTAACCATCAGCAACCCAGCCATAGGCGGCTCCGGGTACCTCACTCTGGCGACCATGCAAGCCGATGCGGCGATCTGTGGAGGTTTTCACTCGGCCATCCACCAATGCCGGGGCTTGGCCCAAGCCGGTGGGCCTCTGTGTGTGGACGTGGTCATACGGGAAAATGAGGTCGTAGGAGCAGTGCCCCACTTCGTGGACTACGTGAACGGCTTCGAGCTGACCGAGGCCTGGCGTGCAGTCTCTTCCGTTAAAGACTTCCAAGAGTCTTTTCCCCGAGGGCTTACGGTGGTGGCTGACTTCTTCGTGGAAGAACCGATTCTCGTCACTGCTAGCCGTAGGGGGCCCAGGTATCTTACAAGAGAGGAGTTCGTTAAGAAATTCGAGGAACTCATCCAAAAGGGATGTGACTTAAGGCTTATAACCTACGACTTTGGGAAGCACAACTTTCCCACCATATTGAAGGGACCTTTTTCCTTTGGGGTAATCGTGGCAGACTTACACCTCAAGCGAGATGACCGCTTCATTGCATTGTCCAAAGAGGCCGCCATTGAGGGGATACTTATTAACGTCCCGACTAAAAAGAGCAGTGTAGCCGACGAGGAGCGGCGCAAGTTTAATCGATACGTCTTCGAAAGGGGCTATGAAGCCAGAGAGAGCTTTGCTGACTCTGGGGATGAAAGAATGATCTTCGTTTAACTCTTGGTTACGACGATCCTTTTAGGGGGGCTTTGTTTCTTTAGAACGGCGCACAGTTTAGCAGCAATCGTGAATAATCAGTATAGTAGTTTACTCACCGACTTTTGGGGGATTCAAGCATCGTCTTGTTCCAAGCGCTCGTTTAGAGCACATCCTGAGAATGAGGTGTCAGATGAAGTCACAGGAAAAAGGTTATTTTGACTCTTTTAGAGAGGTAGTCAAGGCAGTCAATTCCACCCTGGACCGGCAGGAAGTTCTGGATCTATTAGTGAGCAATGTTTCTCAGGTCATGGATCTCAAAGCTTCAGCCATCCGTTTGTTGGACCCAAAGAAACGAACCCTGGAGCTTGTAGCTTCCCACGGCTTAAGCGAAAAATATCTGAACAAGGGGCCGGTGGATGCTGACAAGTCCATCTCCGATGCCATGGAGGGCAAAACTATAAGTGTTTACAATGTCACAGAGGACCCAAGAGCCCAGTACCCCAAAGAGGCGGAGGAGGAAGGTATCGCCAGTATTGTCTCGCTACCACTGCGCACTAAGGGACGGGTTATCGGCGTAATGAGGCTCTATACCCCTGAGCCGCGGGAATTCTCACAAGAAGAAATAAACTCTGGCGAAGCCCTCGCAGAAACAGGCGCTATTGCCATTGAAAATGCCAGGATGTACGAAAGAATCCAGAAGGATTACGAAACACTTATGTCCTTCAGGGAAGCGGTCAAGGCGGTTAACTCCACGCTTGATCTGGAGGCAGTACTGGATTTGCTGGTGAGAAATATGGTTCAGGCCTTACGACTGAAGGCCTGTGCCATCCGCTTGTTGGACCCCAAGGAGCGAACCCTGGAGCTCGTAGCATCCCACGGCTTAAGTGAAAAATATCTAAACAAGGGGCCGGTGGATGCTGACAAGTCGATTGCCGATGCCATGGAGGGTAAAACTATAAGTGTTTACAATGTCACTGAGGACCCAAGAGCCCAGTACCCTAATGAGGCGGAGGAGGAAGGTATCGCTAGTATTGTCTCGGTACCAATGCGCATCAAGGGACGGATTATCGGGGTAATGAGGCTCTATACCCCTGAATTTAGGGAATTCTCAGAGGAAGAAATCAACTCTGCCGAGGTCCTGGCTGAAACAGGCGCTATTGCCATCGAAAATGCAAAGATGTACGAAAGAATCAAGAAGGATTATGAGTCGATCATGAGAGAACTTTACTGAAAAGTAAGTTTGACGTGACTAACCCCGGATAACATCCATTTTATCTTTTGGGGACTGAGTGTGCTTAATGAAAAAATCATTATTGGATATAGCTAACCAAATGCACTGCGCTAATCCTGCGGCCCGGTTTGCCTTTAGATTCTGGGACGGAGAGGATGTGGGTTACGGTGACCGGCCAGAAGTGATTCTACAGTTCAAATCAAGAGAAGGTGCCAAACAGGTAATAAGGAAGGGGTTTTTTGGTTTTGCCGAGGCCTATATGGCCGGGGACCTGGAGGTGGAGGGCAATTTGCAGGAATTGCTGCGACTGGGTCTTTTTATCGAATTTGACCAGCACAGCTTATCTTTCTGGCAAAAAATGCGTTTTCTCCTCCATCACCTGGGCAGGAGAAATACCTCGAGCCGAGTTCCGAAAAATATTTCGCGTCACTACGACCGCGGCGATGATTTCTACGCGCTCTTCCTGGACAAGACTATGACTTACTCCTGCGGTTACTTTAACAGTGAGATTGACTCCCTTGAACAGGCGCAACGAAATAAGTATGAACATATTTGCCGGAAGCTGGCATTACAGCCGGAGGAAAAACTGGTGGACATCGGCTGTGGTTGGGGGGGAATGCTTATTTATGCTGCGCAGAAGTATGGCATAAAGGGGTTGGGAAACACCCTTTCTCGTAATCAGTGCGAGTGTGCCAAGAGGAAAATAGAAGAATTGGGGTTGCAAGACCGAATAGAGGTGGTTTTGAAAGACTATCGCGAGATCACCGGCAAGTTCGACAAGTTTGTTTCCATTGGCATGTTTGAACATGTGGGGAAAGCATTTATTCCGGTGTTTATGCACAAGGTTTCACAGCTTTTGAAAAAAGGGGGAATAGGTCTGCTGCATACCATTGGCAAAAATACTGAGTCCCCTAGCGACCCCTGGATAATGAAATACATTTTCCCAGGAGGTTATATTCCAAAGTTGGCCGAAATTGTCCGTGAAATGGGCCGGTCTGGTTTCCCAATAATGGATGTGGAGAACCTGCGTTTCCACTACGGTCACACCCTGGACCGCTGGGCGGACAGCTATGAAAAGAATGTGGAGAAAGTACGGTGTATGTTCGATGAATCATTCGTGCGAATGTGGCGACTCTATCTCCACGCTTGCTCAGCCGGGTTTAAATACGGCAGTTCTCGCCTCTATCAAATTCTTTTCTCTAATGGTTTGAATAATGGCTTACCTCTCACTCGAAGGCATCTCTACCTGGATGAATATCACTAGACAACTACTTTTCGCATAGCGCCAAGCGCATGGCGAAAAACGGGCCCCCTCGGACGCTCTGCGCTATGCTCTTTGCGCTCTGCGATCTATTTTCCCCCCTCCCTTGACCATCCATTCAGCAATGGTTACTCTCCGAACAACCTTAAGGTTTAAATAAAGAGGTAACGATATGAGTGATCGTAAAGATACCGGTGGAAACAAAATGGAATCCGGCTGGGCCGGTCCGGGCATCGAAATATGGCCCGAGGAAGATGATTATATAATGTGGCGGTCTATGAAAGAGGATGCAAGACGACATCTCGAATGCAGTACCCCAAAAATGGCAGCAACCCCCTTTTGCGGCAAGGGCTACCACAACGGCTAATCTGGCCCAAACAGGCACAACGATATTTTTGTGGAAGTAAAACCCCGCTCGTTTGAGCGGGGTTTTTTTGTGGCTTGTTGCGAAATTATTCTGCGCCCTCTGCGGGTAAATTGGTAACGGCTGGGGTATTTTTACCCAGTTGCCAAATAATCATGTAATATTAGTATTTTAACTATCCATGCCACCATAAGGTGGGGCATTCCCCCCGCTCATCTCCCCTAGGTCTCGCCCTCATTATTATCCTATCGTATTGATATAGAAGCATTTTTTCTGCTTTCGTCTGTTAGGCACAAGGTTTGCTGAAGAGAAAGGACGAAGAAATCTTCCCCTGGAATACACCCCAGCGCAAATCGCATGACGGCGAAGCTGGAGGGAAAGCATTGCAGAAAATCTTGCAAGGAGGAAGCTAATGCAAGGCGAAACTATCGTTCTCGACAAAAGGGAAAAGCGGAGACTGGCTGGAGAGTTTCCCGATCTGTGCCTCACCTGTGGGACCTGCGCCGGCGGCTGCCCGGTTACCGGGGTGGACGGCATGGATATGCGCAAGGCCGTGCGCATGGCCCTGCTGGGTCTGGATCAGGAACTCATTGATTCTCGTTTCCCCTGGGTCTGCACCGTATGCGGCCGTTGCGAGCTAGCCTGTCCAATGAACATCGATCTCAATACCATGATACGGTCGGCACGGGGCTTAAGGGATCGTGACAAGGTACCTGGTGTGCTTCACAAAGGTGTAGCACAGTGCTTGAAGTCTGGTAACAACGTGGGTATCCCCAAAGAGGACTATCTCTTTTTATTAGAGGATCTGGGCGTTGAACTCGCCGAGGAACTGCCGGGCTTCACGGTACCTGTGGATAAAAAGGGCGCCAAAATCATGTTGACCATCAATTCCAAGGAGCCCTTTGCCGAGCCCGAGGACATGTTTTTCTGGTGGAAGATATTCTACGCGGCCAAAGAATCCTGGACCGTCACCTCGGAGAACTGGGAAGGGGTGAACTGGGGTCTTTTCACCG
>CBFDBW010000156.1:0-6785 GCA_965603145.1 uncultured Syntrophobacterales bacterium | reverse complement strand
TTCGCGCGCCTTGCATCTGGAGCTTTTTACTGTGCCGTCTCATTAATGACTTTTTACGAGATCATCAGCCTGGCGTTATAGTTTCCACCCTTACTCTTAATAACTGCTGTGCCAGGGGAGAAGTGTTATTTGCATTCTCCATGGCACATCCCATATTCGATATCATTTGTTTCCTGGCCAGAAAAACCTGCTGCCAACTGAACAGAGCAATACCTGAAAAATAGAGAAAGTGATGGCAAAGTTTATCGTAAGAAGATTTCTTTTGCTGCTCCTCACCATGTTCTTGGTCTCAGTTGCTGTTTTTCTCATCACTGAGTCCTCACCCGGTAATGTGGCAAGGAATGTTTTAGGCGCTTTCGTCACTCCCGAGCAGGAGGCTTCCTTTCTGGCACAGATGGGTTTGGATACACCCATTCATCTCCGTTATCTTTACTGGCTAGTGGGCAGCGACTGGCATGCATCACGAAAAGTTGGTTTGCCTCTGAGGCGGATCACCACTAGGAAGGGCTTTGTGGAGTGGTGGGCTGTGAGGGAGGATGGGGTCCTGGTCAGGTGGAAACTCCAGGGGGAGGATTTGATAGCGGAGGCCAAGACCGTTGATGGCATCCTCAATGAGTATAAGGATAACGAAAGATGGCGAACAACCGCAGAGGTTCAAGACATTTTTTGGGGGGTGGACAACCAGAATCATGTGGTCAAGTGGGGAAAGGGTACAGATCGCAAGGTCTGGACCTTCGTCATGGGAACCGGGTGGATGGAAAGTTCTGGCGGGCCGGTGGATTACATACCTTTGAAGAAAGGCTTTGTTCGAGGCGATCCCGGCGTATCACTTCGCACAGGTCGACCTGTGGCTAAGAGTCTCTACATCCGAGTACGGAATTCTATGGTGCTTGCTGGAATCGCCTTTGTGCTGGTCATGCCTCTGGCATTATTGCTCGGCATGCTCGCGGGACTTAAGGAAGGGAGTTTACGGGATCGCTTACTTTCCATTGGCGGTATGGTTTTCACTGTTACCCCGGAGTTCGCCACTGGTATCTTCCTAATCTTAATTGTGGCTGTCTGGCTGGGACTGGTCCCGGGCGCCACCGTCTTCGGTGAGAAGGCCCCCTGGGAGAGGCCAGATATGCTTGTTTTGCCGGTATTGACCCTTGCCCTCATTGAGTTGGGCTATGTTTTACGCATTACCAGGGCGAGTATGGTAGAGGTGATGCGTTCCCCTTACATTCGCACCGCCTTCCTCAAAGGTCTGCCATACTGGCGAATCGTCTTCAAACACGCAATAAGAAACGCTTTGATGGCACCGATCACTGTGATCATGCTCCACGTGAACTGGCTCATGGGAGGCATTGTAATCGTAGAGGTGGTTTTCGGCTATCCAGGCCTGGGCAAATATTTGTTGGAATCGGCATTGTTTAAGGATATCAATGCCCTGGAGGCGGGTGCTATGGTTCTGGTCATTATTGCCGTAGGTACCCAGCTCCTGGCAGATATCATTTATACGTTCTTGAACCCGCGTATTCGGTATACCTAAAACGAGTCATTGGTCATTAGTAACTGGTCATTTGAAATGTGGAAGGGCATTCACCAGTGGTCACCACCGAATGACCAATGACAAATAACGAATGACATTCGGAAAGACAGCTATGGAAGTCGGTGATCAATCAGTCACTCCTGTCGAGTTGGAAGTGAGACCTAGTCGTCTAAAACGTATGTGGCAGGGAGTTTCCATTGTCTTTGCCTCCAAAACGGCGACGATTGGTCTAATAATTGTGCTCTTTTGGTTGTCCGTGGCTGTTTTCGCCCCATTCCTCACACCCTATACGCCTCTGGAGCAAGACTGGAAAGCTCCGAATCAGGGGCCATCCAGTGCACATATCTTAGGCACTGATGAGCTCGGGCGTGATCTCTGGTCCCGACTGATCTATGGTGCACGCTTAGTGCTGGTAGTCCTTCCCATGTCGGAGGGATTCTGGTTGCCGGGGGGGACTGCTCTATGGGGCGTAATCGTGGGTCTCTTGGTGGGCACGACACTGGGTCTGATTAGTGGCTATTATGGGGGGTGGATTGATGAGATTGTCATGCGGCTTCTGGATGCAATGATGGCCATTCCCGTCATTCTCCTCTATCTACTTATTATGGCCGCTTTAGGATCTTCCGCTTTGAACGTTGTCATAGCCATTACAATAGTAGGAACTCCAGGTATTGCCCGTTTGGTTCGGAGCCTTACTCTAGACATCAGGACACGGGAGTACATCAGGGCTGCGGAGACCAGAGGTGAAAGCCCCTG
This sequence comes from uncultured Syntrophobacterales bacterium, assembly GCA_965603145.1. Classification (GTDB taxonomy): domain Bacteria; phylum Desulfobacterota; class Syntrophobacteria; order BM002; family BM002; genus BM002. The sequence continues at coordinate 4,498 of CBFDBW010000156.1, read as the reverse complement.
GTTCATCATGTTTGTAGAAATCCTTCCCAATGCCCGCGGGCCGATTATCGTGGATTCCATGTTGCGCGTTGGCTACGCTATCTTCGCTATGGGGACTCTGGGTTTCCTAGGACTAGGGCTACCTCCTCCATCTCCAGATTGGGGCAGCATGGTGGCCAAAGGTCGAGAATTCATCCTGGCGGGCAGCCCTTGGGCCGCTCTCTGGCCTTCTTTAGCCATTGCCTCCCTGGTGGTGGGCCTCAATCTGCTGGCCGATGGCTTGAGGGAGGAGAGCATGAGATATCAATAGAGCCCGTTTCAAAGCACGCATAGGGCATAGAGCATAGCGCAGAGAGTATTATTTAGTTAGTAACAGCACGCTATGCGGCGAACGGAGCGAGCCACAACGGGCTAGGGTCATAATCTCTGGAAAGTCGACAGATTCAGATGAACCGAGCTGAAAGTACCCAAACCGTCCCGGTCCTTGAGGTAGAAAACCTCAGCATTTCTTACGAGACTCGTAAGGGAGATGTGGAGGCCGTTCGAGATGTATCCTTTGAGGTCAAAGAGGGCGAAACAATTGGTCTAGTGGGCGAATCGGGCTGCGGTAAGAGTACCATCGCATTCGGGATTGTGAATTTTCTCGGCCCAAACGGGAAGATCGTGGATGGCAGCGTGCGCTTTCAAGGAAATGAGTTGGTGGGTCGATCACAGGAAGAGCTTAAGAAACTGCGCGGTGACAGGATCGCCATGGTGTTTCAGGACCCCATGCAGGCTCTCAACCCTTCGGTGAGGCTCGGCGAGCAACTTGCTGAGGTGCTGACCTGCCACAGCGATATCTCAAAGGACGAGGCCTGGGAAAGATCCATTGAAATGCTTAAGCGGGTTAACATGCCCGATCCTGAGAATGTGATGATTCGCTATACTCACCAAATTTCAGGGGGTCAGCAACAACGGGTTGTTATTGCTATGGCCATGATAAATAATCCGGCATTGTTGATCATGGATGAGCCCACTACGGCTCTGGATGTCACCGTGGAAGCGGCGGTGCTGGATCTTATCGAGGAACTGAAAGACGATTTCCGAGCGGCAAACATTTTCATCACCCACAACCTGGGGGTGGTCGCTCGGGTGAGCGATCAGCTCTGTGTGATGTACGCCGGTCAGATGGTGGAGAACGGACCGGTGAGGGAGGTTTTCCATAACCCACGTCATCCTTACACCATGGGACTTTTGGCATGCGTGCCCCGGCTTGGAGAGAGCAAATGGGAATCTCTACTCCATCCCATCCGCGGCCGTGTGCCTCCTCCGGCAGAAAGGCCCAGGGATGAGTGCATTTTTGCACCCCGTTGTGAATACTCCACTGAGAAATGTAGAGAGGCATGCCCAAATCTCACAGAAATCACCTCAGAGCATCAGGCTCGCTGCATTTACGCCCTGGAAATTGACAGTAGACCTCTGACATCAAAAAGACGGCGGCAGGATGTGCAAGTGCGGGTAGAAGCTCAACCCGATTCCCCCCAGGATACCTTGCTTAGCTTTGATGACCTCAAGGTTTACTACCCACAGGAATCAAACTCGGTGGTCAGTCTGTTGGGCCTGGGTGAAAAAAGGTTCATCAAAGCGGTGGATGATGTGAGTTTAAGGGTGTCGAGGGGCAGGACTCTTGGCGTCGTGGGTGAGTCTGGGTGCGGTAAATCCACTCTGGTCAAGGGTATCATCGGGTTGGAGCCTGTAACAGATGGCGTACTCGAGTTCTTGGGTCTCGATATTACGCAGCCTGTATCTGCGCGGGATACGAAGTTGATCCAGGAAATGCAGATGGTTTTCCAGAATCCTGACTCAACCCTCAATCCTTCCTTCTCAGTGGGCAAACAGATCGCCCGGCCCATCAAGAGATTCAAAACGGTACCCAAGGATCAGGTCAGAAATGAGGTCGTTCGTCTCCTCGAGGCGGTGCGTCTTCCCGCCAGTTACTACGACCGGGTACCCCGACAGTTGAGTGGCGGGGAAAAGCAAAGGATTGGAATCGCCCGGGCCCTGGCCAGTCGACCAGATCTGATAATTTGCGACGAACCGGTGTCCGCCCTGGATGTTTCGGTCCAGGCGGCCGTGATCAATCTACTCCTCGAGATTCAACAGATATTCGGCTCGGCCATGATTTTCATTGCTCACGATCTGAGCGTGGTTCGCTTTTTTTCAGATGACATTGCGGTCATGTATCTGGGGCAAATCGTAGAAATCGGGCCTGCCGATGCAATATACGCCCCACCTTACCATCCATACACCGAAGCGCTGCTGTCGGCGGTTCCCATTCCAGACCCCGACGCGGAACAAAAAGAGATTCGACTTAGCGGCAACGTACCCAGCGCCCTCAGCCCTCCTAGTGGCTGCCGTTTCCACACCCGCTGTCCCAGGAGGTATGAGATGCTGCCAGACGGCGGCAAGATCTGTGAAAGGGATGTTCCACCCTGGCGGGAGACAAAACGGCATAGAATCTTTTGCCACATTTCCTTAGAAGACCTTGAAAAGGTGGATCCTGTGGTGCATGAGGTTGCTTCCTAAAGAATAAGGTGCCTTTCCTTAAATCTTCAAAAAAACTCTGGCATATGGCTTGCAAGTCTCTTGCGTGTCTCAGTAGCATTTAACAATTTAATTTCGTAAATAATGACTAATTGAAGCAGTAGCCATTTCCTCTTAGTGGCTAGTTTAGGTGATTTGCTTGGAGATCTGGCTTGACGTCTCCAGGGGTGAGTTAATAGGATCAGCGATTAATGGAAATAATTTGACAATGGTTGTTCACTCCGAAAGGAATGCACATGATTATCGTCGGAGAAAAGATCAACACTAGTCGGAAGAGCATTGCAGATGCGGTCAAGGAACGTGATGCTGAGTTCATTGGCGAGGTGGCACGGGAGCAGGCAGAAGCCGGGGCCCATTATATTGACGTCAACGCCGGAACTTTTCTAGACCAAGAAATAGACTACCTGTGCTGGCTGGTGGAAGTAGTCCAAAATGAAGTGGATCTGCCTTTATGCTTGGACAGTCCGAATCCAAAAGCCTTGTCCGAAGCGATCAAACACCACAAAGGTGAAGCGATGATCAATTCCATTTCATTGGAGAAAGACCGTTTCCAAGCCCTGCTCCCTGTCATTACCGGACAACCGTGTTGTGTGGTGGCTCTTTGTATGGCTGAAGCATCAATGCCGAACAGCGTGGAAGAAAGGGTTCAAGTGGGGGCAGAGCTCATCAACAAGCTCACAGATCAAGGGATCCCTCTTGAGAAGATTTACCTGGACCCCCTGGTGCAGCCCGTATCAGTCGATACTGGCATGGGAACGGCAGTCCTTGGAGCCATCGATAAAATAATGAACGAATTTCCAGGGGTGAACACCATTTGCGGGCTTTCCAACATCTCTTTCGGCCTGCCAATGCGCAGCCTGATCAATCGCAATTTTCTATCTCTGTGCATGAACGCGGGTTTGTCTGCAGCCATACTGGATCCCACTAACAAACAATTGATGGCGACATTGCTGTCCACGGATATGCTTTTGGGACGGGATGAATATTGCGAAAACTTTATCGAGGCCTATCAAGGTGGCCGCATCAGCGGCTTGTCGTGAAAGGGAGAGTACAAGCCAGCAAAGACAGAAAGAGATGCCAAATGTGTGAAGTGTAATGTGAGATTATCCTCTCTTTTTTTGCATCCCACATCTCATGTCTCTGGAGCTTCGTGGTGAAAACCAAACTCAAAGGGGGAATGTATGAGTGAATTTAAAGCGTTAACCGATGCTGTGATCACAGGAGACATCCAGACGGCTGTGGCAGAGACCCAGTCAGCTCTGGATGCTGGCAGCAATGTTCAGGACATCCTGGACAAGGGTCTCATTGCCGCCATGGACGAGGTAGGAGAAAAGTTTTCAACTGGTCAGATGTTTGTCCCTCAGATGTTGCGCTCTGCTAAGACCATGCAAGAATGCATGAAACTGATCAAAGCGCTCTTTCAAGAAGGCCAACTAAGCGCTAAGGGAAAAGTCGTTATCGGAACTGTGCGGCAGGATTTACACGACATCGGCAAGAATCTGGTTGCCATGATGATGGAAGGGGCGGGATTCAGCATAACGGATCTGGGCGTTGACGTTTCTCCGAAAGATTTCACCCAAAAGGCTCAAGAAGTGGGGGCAGACATCGTGGCCATGTCTGCGTTGCTCTCCACCACAATGCCGGCCATGCGTGAAACCATCGAAGCCCTACAAGAGGCCGGAATCAGAGATAAAGTCAAGGTGATGATAGGCGGGGCGCCGGTTACAGAAAATTTCGCCAGTGAGATCAAGGCCGACTCTTACGCACCAGATGCAGGTTCCGCGGTGATTGCGGCCAAAAAGCTACTCGGCATTACCTGAACACGGATATAGGAGTAGGCTATGGAACGCTCAGAAATTCCCACCTTTCAGCCGCGGCTCAGAGTACTAAACCGCGAACAGGCCTTGGCAATCCATACGGCGGCTCTGGAGATCCT
>CBFDBW010000155.1:0-6820 GCA_965603145.1 uncultured Syntrophobacterales bacterium | reverse complement strand
GTAAAAACCTGAATCCATTATGATTAGAAACCTGGAAATCTAACACCTAACGCACGCTGTGAAGGCTACGATCTGCAACTTTTGCTTGACAACAGCCCAGTAGATTAACTAAAGGTTGAAAATTCAGATAGACAATATCTTAATCTCGTTAACCTCTCTGGCGTCCTGCCATCAGGAGTTATCCGTGTTCGGTAAAATTCAAATTTTTGAAAAAAGATTCGCCATAGGTGCCAACACAGAAGCTACTGTTAGTCTTTTGGAGTCTAAACAGGGCCTCTTTCTCCAGCTGCAAACGCAAAAGGGCGGAGACACAGAAGATGCAATAGTGGAATCAAAGACGTCCATCCCGGCCGCTCTGCTGCCTGAGATGAAACGAGCAATAAATGAAGTAGAAAGGATACTCTCCGATCGTGGTGAACTGGATGATTACGATAACGGCCTGGCTTACCAGCGCAGTCGGACCAGCATTTTTGCCAACGAGAGTGAGCAAGAATTTGCCCGCATCCTAGATTTCTACAAGATCCGCTGGGACTATGAACCCACAACCTTCCCCATCGCCTGGGATGAGGAAGGCTATGTTCGAGAGTCATTTACCCCTGATTTCTTTCTTCCTGATTATGGTGTTTTTATCGAGCTCACCACCATGAAACAATCACTGGTTACGAAAAAGAATCGAAAGGTCCGTCTTTTCGAGGAACACTATCCCGATATCCCCATCAAACTCTTCTATGGTAAAGACTATAAGGCCCTGCTCGCCAAATTCGGGATTCCTGCCTATGATGCCGAACCGGAAACCAAGAATGACACCGTTACGCTTGAGTCCTTTGAAGATGATTCGTGAAAGCGGCTCTCCGAAAGGCCCACACTGCTTATTGAGGAACGGTCATGAACAAAGATCAATTGGGGGATGTATACCTGAGCGCTGAACAGATCCAAACCCGGGTTCAAGAACTGGGCAAGCAGATATCTGCTGCTTACCGCGGCAAAAAATTAGTGCTCGTAGGCATATTGAAGGGTTCGTTCGTTTTCATGGCTGATCTGGTCAGAAATATTGAAATCCCCCACGCTCTGGATTTCATGGCTATTTCCAGCTACGAGGGAATAGAAGGGTCACCAGAAGCCGTTAAGATTTTGAAAGACTTGGATGAGTCGATCACCGGTAAGCACGTACTTATTGTTGAGGATATTATCGACACTGGCCTCACCCTCGGATACCTGATCCGGCATCTGGAAGCTAGAAACCCGGAAGGCATCAATATCTGCACACTGCTCGATCGCTCCATTCGTCGCATTGTCCCCCTTCCCATCAACTTCACTGGCTTTGACATTCCTGACGTCTTTGTGGTGGGTTACGGTATGGACTACCGGCAGCTGTATCGCAACCTGACATCCCTCCATTTGTGCGATATTAAAGTTTAATCTTCCTTGCGTTCCGCGCAAGGAAGAGCGAAAAGGAAGGTCGGGCGAGACTGGAAGTCGGGGGCAAACATAATCTGGGTAACCACGTCTCGCTCGTCTCGCCAGCCTCGCTCGTCTCGCAGCGCAGAGCACTCTGCGCCTTGTAAGGAAACTTAGCGCGTGCTAAACTAATTGGTTGGACGGTTGCGACTCTGGGAGTCAATTTAGGAGTTTTTATGATCAAATTCATGCTCAGAAATATCCCACGGATTACTCTTATCTTCAGTGTTGTCATTTCCCACTTAGTGGTGTTGCATATCCCCCCAAGTCAGGCCCAAAAGGGCCCACCCGCGACCCCAGTGAAAGTAGCCCAGGTTAGCAAAATTGACATTGCACCGCAGGTTCAGCTCATCGGTACAGCTCAACCGAAGTTAACGAGCCTAGTGGCCTCGGATTTAGAGGGCCTAGTGGAAAAATTTAGCGTCAGTGAGGGTGACTATGTAAAGAAGGGTGCCGTTCTCGCCCGGCTGAGGGACAGACTTCTACAGATCAATCTTAAAGGAGCCAGGGCCAACAAGGCTGACACCGAAGCCCAACTCCGCAGAGCCCGTACAGATTTGAAGCGATCCTCTGATTTGCTGGCAAGTGAGACCATTGCTGACAAGCAGTATACAGACGACCTGGCCGAGCTCCAATCCTTGGAAGCGCGAGTTCGGCGGCTGGAGGCTGAGATAGAGCACATCCAGGATTCCATTGTCCAGAAAACCATTCGTGCTCCCTTTTCTGGATTTGTGACTAAGGAGCATACTCAGGTTGGCGAGTGGGTGGAAAAGGGCGGTCCAATTGTCAACATGGCAGATCTCAGCAGCATTGAAGTACTGATCGATGTTCCAGAGCGCTACATTCCCAGGCTTGTCTTAGGAGGGAGTACCCAGGTACAGGTGGATGCCCTGAACCCTGAAAAGTTCACCGGCAAGATTGCTGCCATCATCGCGGTCGGTGATTCTGCCAGTCGAGCCTTTCCGGTCAAGGTCTCGGTTGACAATCCCAATAACCGCATCAAAGGGGGAATGCTCTGCCGGGTCAGCCTTGCCATTGGCAAGTCCAGTTCTGTGTTGGCAGTGCCCAAAGACGCAGTGGTTAATATGGGCCAGCAATACCTGCTGTTCGTGGTGCGCGAAGGAGTTGCCCAGCCCCTGGCAGTGCAATTGGGGGATACTTCGGACAGCATGATCGAAGTTAAGGGCCCGATAAAGGCTGGTATGCAGGTAGTCACCAGAGGAAACGAACGGCTCCGACCGGGTCAGCCCGTCCAGATTATTGAGTGAAGAATCCGGGCGCAAAGGACGGTGTCAGGTGTCAGGAAAAAGAAAGATAGAAGCTGAAACCTGTACACTGAAAACTGAAAACTGAAACCTTAGTCTTTGTGATTTGATATAATGAAACTAGTAGACGCTTCCATTAAGAATCCCATCACCGTGGCCGTGGGGGTTATCCTCCTGGTCATGTTCGGCCTCATCGCCCTACTCCGTATTCCGGTGCAGCTCACACCCAATGTGGACAAAGCCGAGATTACTGTAAATACCATCTGGCCGGGAGCCAGCCCCCAAGAGGTGGAGCGGGAGATCGCCGACGAGCAGGAGGATGTTCTCAAAAGCGTCGAAGGTCTCGTCGAAATGAAGAGTGAGAGCTTTTACGGTCGGGGTACGGTGACCCTTAAGTTCCAGGTGGGCACCGACCCCGACACAGCCCTCCTTAAAGTCTCCAACAACCTCAACCAGGTGCCGGAATATCCTGACGAGGCTGAGGAGCCTGTACTGGTCTCCTCCGGCAGCGAGCAGAACGCCATCGCCTGGATCATCCTTGAACGGCTCAGTGGTGACAACACCGGCATCGAAACCGAGTACCAGTTCGTCAAAGACTTCGTCAAGCCCCGATTTGAAAGGATCCCTGGCGTGGCTGAGTCCGAAATCTACGGTGGCATCGAGCCAGAGATGCAGGTCACCTTCGACCCTAACGGTCTCGCGGCCCACCACATTACCATAGCCGAAGTCGCAGCCGCATTGAACCGGGAAAACGAAAACATAAGTGCCGGAGATTTTGACGAGGGCAAGCGCAAGTTCATTGCTCGAACTGTGGGGCAATACCAGTCTCCGAATGATGTGGAAAACGTCGTCATCAAATACATCAATGGTACCCCCATTTATGTCCATGATATTGCCGAAGTTAGGCTCGGCTACGCCAAACCCACGGCCACAGTTCACGAAAAGAACCGCCCTACAATCGCTGTCAACGCTAAACGCCAGACAGGAGCAAACGTCCTCCAGGTAATGACGGGAGTCCGGGAGGCCATCGCCGAGATGAACGCAGGGTTACTCAAAGAGCGGGGACTGCGGCTGCGCCAGGTCTACGACGAGACCGAGTATATTGAAAGTGCCATTGACCTTGTGCGCCAGAACCTCTTTGTGGGAGGAACCCTGGCAGTGCTGGTACTCATCCTCTTTCTGCGATCCATCAACAGCACCCTGATCATCGCCACCGCCATCCCTATAAGCGTCGTGGGCACCTTCCTGATGATGACCTTTTTCGGCCGCAACATCAACGTCATCAGCCTGGCGGGACTTGCCTTTGCCGTGGGAATGGTGGTGGACGCGGCCATCGTGGTCCTGGAAAACATAGACCGTCACCGCGGCCTGGGAGAAACCCGAGTTGAGGCAGCCTATAAAGGTACTACCGAGGTTTGGGGCGCGGTGCTGGCCAGTACCCTGACCACCATGGCAGTTTTTATCCCGGTGGTGTACGTACAGGAAGAGGCCGGTCAGTTGTTCAAGGACATTGCCATTGCCATCAGCTGCGCGGTGGCCCTGAGCCTGGTTGTATCCATAACGGTTATACCCACCTTCTCCGCCAGAATTCTCGGCTATTTTCGCGAACGGCGCAAGGCCAAATTGGCGGCCAAGCGCATGCAGTTCAGTACTGTGCCAACCAACCCGGGCTCTGAACCCGACACCGCAAAGACCCCTGAGTTAGACAACGAACTTCCACCGTTCAAAAAATCCGTCCGCCTTTTGGACCGTTTTGCCCACATATTCACTGAAAGAGTGGCCAACTTCAACTATAGAGTCACCGGCTCTATATCTGCTCGAGTGGCAGTGGTGGTTGCCCTCACCGGGTTCTCGCTGGCCATGGCGTTTTTCTTATCCCCCCCTTCCGAGTATCTTCCCGAGGGCAATCGTAATTTTGTTTTCAGCCTTCTCCTTCCTCCCCCTGGCTATAATCTGGAAGAACTCGACCAGATCGGCAATGTTATTGTCAAAGAACTGGAACCCTATTGGAAGGAAGATGAGGGTGTCGAATACCGAGAACCTCGAATCCGTAACCTCTTCTATGTCGCTCTCGGTCGTATAATGTTCGCCGGTGCCTCCACTCAGGATCCCCTCAAAGCCAGAGACCTGGTTCCAATTTTCAAGAAGGAGCTAAAAAAGATCCCTGGTTTTTATGCCACATCCTATCAGAGCAGTCTTTTCGGCCGCGGTATTAGCTCTGGGAGGACCATTGATGTGGACATCACCGGTCCGGATCTGACGCGCCTCGTACAGTTCGGAGGTCGAGTATTCGGTCAGGCCATGCAATTGCTCCCTGGCTCCCAGGTACGCCCCATTCCGAGTCTCGACCTGGGGAACCCAGAAATTCAGATTACCCCTGATCGGGTGCGAGCCGCCAGCCTGGGACTCGCTGCCCGCGACATCGGCCAGGCTGTGGACACCTTGCTCGACGGCCGTAAAGTCAGCGATTACCAACACGATGGCAAAGAAATCGACCTCACTTTGATGGGTATCTCTTCTTCCACGAAACGAACCCAGGACTTTGATAACCTCTTACTGAGAACTGCTGACGGTCGACTGATCACATTGGGATCAGTGGCAGATGTCCGCTGGGTGGCTGGACCTACTCAGATCAATCACATCGAGCGCCAAAGAGCAATTACTATTCAGGTGCGACCACCGCGTGAGACACCCCTGGAAACCGCCATGCAGACGCTGGAGAACAAGATTATCGCACCCCTCAAAAAAAGCGGAGAGATTACCGGCCTCTACAACATCAACCTTGCAGGCACTGCAGACGACCTGGTGGTCACAAGAAAGGCTCTGCAGTGGAATTTCGTTCTAGCCCTGGTCATCACCTACCTGCTTCTGTCGGCCCTTTTCGCCAGTTTTCTCTATCCTCTCGTTATCATGTTCAGTGTGCCGCTGGCGGCTGCTGGGGGTTTTGCCGGTCTGTGGTTGGTGAGCAACTTGATTGAGTATCAGTCCTTGGACGTGTTGACCATGCTGGGCTTCATCATTCTCATCGGCACCGTGGTGAACAACGCCATTCTCATCGTCCACCAGAGCCTGAACCACATGCGCCATGAAGAAATGGAGCGGCGGGAGGCCATCCGTGAGGCAGTGAGAAACCGCATCAGACCCATTTTCATGAGCACCACCACCAGTGTGTTTGGTATGATGCCGCTGGTGCTTTTCCGCGGCGCCGGATCTGAACTCTATCGCGGTTTGGGTAGTGTGGTGGTTGGTGGTCTTGCCCTTTCTACGATTTTTACCCTCTTTCTGATTCCTGCACTTTTCAGCCTGGTTTTGGACGCACGTTACAAATTAACTGGCAAGATAATTTAGTAGAGACATTCACGCCGGGCGCGAGACGGGCGAGACGAGAAGAAAATCGTTAATTCGAGAATTAGTTGATTAGGGAATTAGTTAAATCGTAAATGGTAAACGGTGAATGGTGAACAGTAATTGATTTTACTATTGGACTAATTTTCTAATTCTCGAAGAAACCTCTTGAACCATTCCATACTGACTCGAATGGCTTCTTCTCTCGACTCTGGCGCACTGAACCTGTGATCAGCCTCCTCCAACATATGTAGGGCTTTGGGCTCATCCAGCACTTCATACAATCTGGAACCGTGCTCGGGGGGAACTTGTTGGTCCTTTTCGCCATGAACAATCAGAACACGTTGCACATTCTCCAACCGGGAAAGAAGTTCCACTGTCAGCAAATCTTCATAGCATTTCGGGGACATCTCAACGGGCGTCACCTCTGGGAGTCGCTCTGCCAGGTCACGCAGGTGAGAAGGTGTGGACCAAGCCGCCACACACCGAACCTGTGGGCTGCGGCTTGCCTCGAGGAGGGCCAGATAGCCACCCAAGCTGCTTCCCAACAAACCCAAGCGCCCATCGAAGCCATCCAGCTCCAACCCCCCGGCAATCACTCTCTGCAGGTCCCTCCACCTTCTAGAAACGGAACTTTCTGCAAGGAGTCCCTCACTCTCGCCGCAACCTCTGAAGTCAAACCGCACTGTGGCAATGGACTCCTGGGCAAATACCTGGGCGAGTTGCCTGTATTTTGAGCTGTCCTTGTGGCT
>CBFDBW010000154.1:0-6832 GCA_965603145.1 uncultured Syntrophobacterales bacterium | reverse complement strand
AAACGCTATGCGCCATGCGCTTGGCGCTCTGCGTACCATTAGAAAGGAGAATAACCATGAGTGGCACACATAATGCCTTGGATGTTGCTGTCCGCCAATTTGACCTGGTGGCCGAACGAATTAACTTGAATCCATCTATTCACAAGCGGCTTCGCCTTCCGGCTCGATGTTATATAGTTTCCTGCCCGGTGCGGATGGATGACGGTAGCGTTGAGGTCTTTACAGGCTATCGTGTACACCACAACACCTCCCGTGGCCCTGCCAAAGGGGGCATTCGCTACCATCCTGATGTCAGCCTGGATGAGACAACCGCTCTCTCCATGTGGATGACCTGGAAATGTGCGGTGGTGGATATCCCCTATGGCGGAGCCAAAGGGGGGGTCGCCTGCAACCCCAAGCAAATGTCGCGGTCTGAACTGCAACATTTGACCCGCCGCTATACCTCTGAACTCGTCAACGTATTTGGTCCCAGGACTGACATTCCGGCACCGGACGTTTATACCAATCCGCAGATAATGGCCTGGATCATGGACACCTATAGCATGTCCATTGGCTATGCCGAACCCGGCGTGGTTACCGGCAAACCCATACCTATTGGAGGATCTCTGGGCCGGAATGAGGCCACCAGCCGGGGCTGCGTATTCTCCATCTACTCAATGCTCAAACGATTGAATCGAGATGTGAATGAACAAACGGTTGCGGTTCAAGGCTATGGTAATGTAGGCTATCACGCTGCCGACATTCTCCACGATGCTGGAGCCACGATCGTTGCAGCCAGCGACAGTAGAGGTGGAGTCTACAACCCCAAAGGTTTAGACCCCCGGGATTTGGCGGCACATAAGAATGAGACCGGTACTGTGCAAGGATATCCTGGTGCAGATAGCGTCACCAATGAGGAGTTGCTCGAACTGGAGTGCACGGTTCTGATACCGGCAGCGTTGGACAATCAGATTACCGAAAAAAATGCCGACCGTATCAAGGCGGATATTATTGCTGAGGGAGCCAATGGCCCCACAACCCCGGCGGCTGATGACATCCTCTATGACCGGGGCAAGTATCACCTGCCTGATGTTCTCGCCAACGCCGGAGGGGTTACCGTCTCCTACTTTGAATGGGTGCAAGGATTGGAACGTTATTTTTGGACTGAGGAGGAAGTGAATTCCAAGCTCAAGGGAATTATGGATCGTGCCTTTGAAAACGTCTGGCATCTTTCCCAGACCGAGAAGGTGAACATGCGGATGGCCTCATATATGATTGCGGTGAAACGGGTGGCGGAGGCCATGTTGCTTCGAGGCTTATACCCCCAGTAAGAGATAAGAGGCACACGGCTCAGGGCGCAAGGATTAACAAAAGTAGCCAGTAGTCAGTAGTCAGAATTCAGGAGATTATAAAAACAACTTAATAACTTCTGGCTCCTTACTCTATGCTCTATGCTCCTTACGGCGAAAGAAGAAGGGTAGCTTTTTAATGCGTTGACACCAACTGGGCCCGTATGTTAGAGGGATGCTCACCCGCGAGAAACGGAATTTCATCAGGTCTTTTTAACCCTCCACTCCTTGCCCGAGCTCGGTTTGGTTCCCAATGAAAGGAGATTCAAATGCTGGTGGTTATGAGCAGCTATGCCACCGAAGAAGAAATTGCTCAGGTCGTCGTTGCCATCGAACGGCAAGGTAATGTTGCCCGAGTAATAGCTGGCGGTGAGCGTACCGCCATAGGCATTCTTCAAAACAGAGGACCAGTCGATCCTGCCCCCTTTCTGCTCCTGCCCGGAGTGAAAGACACCATCCCTGTTTCAAAACCTTACAAGCTCGTTAGTAGAGAGTTCGAACAAACGGACACTATAATTCAGCTAGGTGATGTTTCCATAGGCGGCGACCACTTCGTGATCATTGCTGGTCCCTGTGCAGTCGAGAGCGAGACACAGGCTCTCACTATTGGCCGCGCAGTTCGGAGCCAAGGCGCCCGCCTCTTTAGGGGCGGTGCTTATAAGCCTCGCACTTCACCTTACAGTTTTCAGGGCTTGGGAGAAGAAGGGTTGAAGATCCTCGCCAAGGTGCGCGAGGAAACGGGGTTGTACATTGTCACCGAGGCAATGGACCGTGAACAGTGTGATCTGGTGGAAGAGTATGCCGACATCATCCAGATCGGCGCTCGTAATATGCAGAACTTCTCCTTGCTCAATCGAGCTGGTGCGGCCCGGAAACCTGTTCTTCTCAAGCGTGGCTTGTCCGCAACGATCCAGGAGTGGCTGATGGCTGCCGAATACGTCATGGCCAAAGGGAATAACAATGTGATTCTCTGCGAGCGTGGCGTCCGCACTTTTGCTGACCATTCCCGCAACACTTTGGACTTGAGTGCCATCCCGGTGGTTAAGAAAGAAAGTCATCTTCCAGTTATTGCCGATCCGAGCCATGCCTGCGGCCGCCGGGACCAGGTGATTCCCATGAGTCGGGCCTCTGTGGCTGCCGGCACTCACGGTCTGATGGTGGAAGTACACCATGAGCCAGAAAAGGCATTGAGTGATGGCCAGCAAGCTTTGTTCCCTACGCAATTCACGCAAATGGTCAATGAGATTCTCCCCATTCTGACGGAGAAACAAAAGGCGAGATTGCTTGAAGACCGCAATCAGCAGGCAGACGGCAGCTAGCAGCCCCGCGACTGGCTCGGGACAGGCTGGGACGAAAAGGTGAACGTTGAGTCATGAGGTAGATTCCCTTAACTCTTGACCGTTCAATGTTCACCAGTCGCCATGCGCTTCGCGCTATGCGCCATGCGGCGAGCTAAACGAGCGAGCCATGAAACGTATTCGGCTGGAAATAAGGAGCGAAACAGACCGTTCGTACGATGTACTAGTGGGTCGCGGTATTTTAGATAGTTTTCACAGCGAAATACAACGACTGGGAAGCTTTTCTTCCTATGGGTTGGTGACTGATGAAGTGGTGAGACCGCTGGTGGCCGAACCACTTCAAGATCAACTGCGGTCTAATTCCATTGATACAACCTTGATTGCATTACCCCCGGGTGAGAGCGCCAAGACCATAGGAACGGTCCTCGACCTCTGCCAGCAGCTCCTTGTTCAGGGCTTTGACCGCAGAAGTCTACTACTCGCTGTTGGGGGCGGTGTTGTTGGCGATATCACCGGCTTTGCAGCCGCCATCTATATGCGAGGTATCCCCTACATTCAAGTTCCCACTACCCTGCTCGCCCAAGTGGACAGCTCCCTTGGGGGGAAGACCGGTGTCGATCTACCTTCAGGTAAGAACCTGTTAGGCGCCTTCCATCAACCTCGGCTCGTGCTCTCCGATCTTGATGTCTTAACCACTCTTTCCTCTGACGCCAGGCGCGATGGGTTTGCGGAGGTTATCAAAGCTGCCCTCATCGAAGATCCTGAACTTTTTTCAATTCTGGAAAGGGAAGGGGCTGACCTTCTTGACACTGGCAACCCGCTTTTGGAAACTATCATCGCCAAGGCCTGTGAGGTTAAGTGCCGGGTGGTGAATCGGGACGAGCATGAAAGTGGATTGCGACGTACTTTGAACTTCGGCCACACTTTAGGACATGCCTTAGAGGCTGCGGCCAATTATAATATATCTCACGGTCAAGCGGTGGCTATCGGCATGGGACTCGCCGTCCGACTATCCCGGCAATGGGTTGGGCTCAGCGAGGAGAATGCGGATCGTGCTCTGGAGCTAATCCAGAAGTTAGGCCTTCCCACAGACATACCCAAGAACATAGATCCGGAGGCGCTACTCGTTCCTCTCGAAAAAGACAAAAAAATTCAAGCAGGTATCTGTCACTTCGTCCTTCTTGCTGAAATTGGACGAGCGGTTATTCATCCAATCCCCGTGGGTGAGTTGCAGAAGAGTTTACAGAAAATAACAAGGCACTAAATCCGAATATCGATCCACCGGAGGCGGACGGATTTGTTTCATGCTTGGGATTTCGGATTTAAAACAATCCTCTCCAACTACGGAAAGACTCGTCAATTAAGGACTCTCACAGATATGTCGTCAAAGGAATTCGTCCACTTACATGTGCATAGCGAGTACAGCCTTCTAGACGGTGCCATCCGCATCACTGACATGCTCAGGACCGCCGCTGAATTTGGCATGCCTGCCGTCGCCATCACTGATCACGGCAACATGCACGGCGCTCTCGAATTCTATGTGAAAGCCAACGAATTTGGGATCAAGCCCATTTTGGGTTGTGAGATCTACGTGGCGCCAAAGAACCGCCGGGACCGTGGAGCGAGTCACGGTGCCGCACGAAACCATCACATCGTTCTCTTGGCTGAGAACAATACGGGCTATCGAAATTTGCTCAAGCTGCTGACCCTCGCCAACTTCGAAGGTTTCTACTACAAACCTAGGGTGGACAAGGAACTGCTCACCACTTATCACGAGGGGCTCATTGGCCTTTCTTCTTGTTTACATGGTGAGGTGGCATCCCATCTGTTGGCTGCCAGTTATACCCGGGCCGAACAGGCTGCAATGGAGTATCGCGACATCTTCGGCAATGATAATTTCTTCCTGGAACTGCAGGCCAACGGCATGACAGAGCAGGAAATTGTCAACCGTGATCTCATCCACCTCAGTGAAAAAACCGGAATTCCTCTGGTTGCAACCAATGACTGCCACTACCTGAAAGCAGAAGATGCGAAGGCCCACGATGTGCTCCTCTGCATCCAGACAGGAAAGACGGTGCTGGATGAAAAACGTATGCGTTTTTCAACCAGTGAGCTCTATTTTAAATCTCCTGAGCAGATGTGGTCTACCTTCCACGATGTCCCGACTGCCCTGCAGAATACCCTGGCAATAGCGGAACGCTGCAACGTCAGTTTAGAACTTGATCAACCTCACTTCCCAGAGTTCCCTCTGGAAGCGGGTGACTCGGCAGAGTCCCGTTTTGAACGGGAAACCGAGGACGGCTTTGCCAGAAGGCTTGAAGAAATTCGTAGAAAGCAACCAGACTTCAGCGCTGAGGAGGAAGAAAAATACCGCCACCGTTTGGCCCACGAGATCTCGGTCATCCAACAGATGGGATTTAGCACCTACTTTCTCATAGTCGCAGACTTCGTCAGGTTTGCCAGAGAGAATTCGATACCTGTCGGCCCTGGGCGGGGGTCAGCGGCTGGCAGCCTGGTAGCTTATAGCCTTGGCATTACTGATCTCGATCCCATCGCTCATGGCCTGATCTTCGAGCGTTTTCTCAATGTGGAACGGCTTAGCCTACCAGACATCGACGTTGATTTTTGCATGAATGGCCGGGACCGGGTCCTGCAGTATGTTTCGGAACATTTCGGCAAAGATCGGGTTGCCCAAATCACCACCTTCGGCACTATGCAGGCCCGAGCTGTTATCCGGGATGTGGGTCGCGCCCTCGGCATGGCGTATGCAGATGTGGACAAGATAGCCAAACTCATTCCTCCGGTTCTCAACATAACACTCAGAAAAGCCTTCAAGACTGAGTCCCGACTCAAGGAACTTCGCAAAGATCCAGCTCTCCAAGAGTTTTTCGATGTGGCCTTGGCCCTGGAGGGCCTCACACGTCATGCTTCCACTCATGCTGCCGGCGTAGTTATTTCAGATCTTCCCATCGTCGAGTACATGCCTCTCTATAAGGGTTCCAAGGGCGAAGTGGTGACTCAGTTTCCGATGAAATACGTTGAGAAGGCCGGCCTTATCAAGTTCGACTTCTTGGGACTGCGCAACCTTACAGTCATCGACAACGCCGTAAGACTCATTACGGAGAATAATGGTGTCGAACTGGACATGCGTGACCTGCACCTGGACGATCCGGAAACGTATGCACTCCTGAGCCGCGGGGATACAACCGGCGTGTTCCAGTTGGAAAGCTCCGGGATGCGCGACCTGGTTGTACGGCTAAGGCCTGAAAATTTCAATGACATCACCGCCTTGGTTGCTCTCTACCGCCCCGGTCCCCTCGAGAGCGGTATGGTGGATGACTTTATCAACGGCAAGCACGGCAACATAAAAGTCACCTACGAACTGGAGCAACTGCGGGATATTCTCCAGGACACTTACGGGGTCATTCTCTATCAGGAACAGGTAATGGAAATTGCCAGTGTCCTGGCCAATTACAGCCTCGGCGAAGCCGACATTCTGAGGCGGGCCATGGGCAAAAAAATCCCGAAGGTGATGGCAGCACAGCGCGATCGTTTTCTTGCAGGAGCCGAGGAAAACGGGATTAATCTCAAAAAGGCTGCGCGCATTTTTGATCTCATGGAGAAATTCGCCGGCTATGGGTTCAACAAATCCCATAGTGCCGCCTATGCGCTTATAGCTTACCAGACAGCCTATCTCAAGGCCCACTATCCTCTCGAGTATATGGCGGCACTGTTGAATAGTTTTTTGAGCAACTCTGACAACTTGGTCAAGCTCCTGAATGAGTGCCGGGAAAAGGAGTTGGAAATACTGCCTCCTGATGTAAATCTGAGCGAATGGGACTTCATTGTAGTGGGTGGCAGCATTCGCTTCGGCCTGGGTGCGGTAAAAAACGTGGGTGCGGCTGCAGTCGAGTCTATCATTGAGGCAAGGGCTGATGGTGGCCCGTTCTCATCTCTTTATGAGTTCAGCGAAAGGGTTGATCTGCAACGCGTCAACCGTCGTGTAGTGGAAAGCCTCATCAAGTGCGGCGCCTTTGATTCTCTGCACCCCGTTCGGAATCAAGCCATTGCCGCACTCGAAGAGGCAATGGAGATGGCGCAAACCATCCAGAAAGATCGTTTGAGCGGTCAGATAAGTATGTTCGGCACTTTTGCCGGGCAGCAGCGTAACTCCGAGCCCCCTTTACCCAATATCCCTGAATGGAA
>CBFDBW010000153.1:0-6851 GCA_965603145.1 uncultured Syntrophobacterales bacterium | reverse complement strand
CTCTGACCTCTAATCTCCGTCTCGCCGTTTCTCCGCGTCTTCGCGTCGTTTCGCTCCTGCCCCAGGCTCTAGGCCCCATGCCTTTGCAAATTCGCAATCCGAAATCCGCAATCCCACATCTGCTTAATATCCCTTAGCACTTGACAAAAGCTCATCTATGTGTTTATTAAAAACGCCTTTATGGTCATATTTGCACCCGCTCTGAGCATTTCCCTTTGCAAAGGCAGACATACAACAGCCGTCATCGGAGTGGGACTGAACAGGCGGCTCATAACGGAATAGTAAAACAATGAAACGGACGTATCAGCCAAGCAACACCCGGAGGAAAAGGACCCATGGTTTTCTGGTCCGCATGCGCACAAAGTCGGGCCGGAAAGTAATTAGCCGTAGAAGGGCAAAGGGGAGGAAAAGGCTCGCCGTCTGAAGATTTGGGACGGAATTGCACGAGTCAGGGAAACAAGCTTTTGCCCAGGATCCGTATGGTGGCGTCGGCTCCGTTATTAAAAAGACGATTTTCTTTCAGGAGAAACGAACGGTTGCGACGCCGGAAGGATTATGAGCTTGCCTTCCGCCACGGAAGCCGTCGCCATACTCAAAACTTCACCATCATCCTGCGGCCAAATGCCCTGAAATTTTCCCGTCTGGGGGTCACTGTTGGCAAGAAGGTAGGGAACGCAGTCAAGCGAAATCGAGTTAAACGCTGCCTTCGCGAGTTTTTTCGTTTACATAAGCACAAGTTGCCACCATCACATGACTTGGTGATAGTAGCTAAAAAAGACGCGGCAACGCTTGCTTATAACGACGTGCGCGAAGAATTAGCGGCCGTGCTAGTTAGAAACAACTGCATATGATCAAAGCATTTTTGCTCGCCTGTATTCGAGCTTACCAACTCTTAATTTCGCCATGGACAAGCCCGTCCTGCCGTTTTACCCCCACGTGTTCTGAATTTGCTCACCAGGCCATTACCACATTCGGTGTGGGCCGAGGCCTGGCACTTGCCACCCGACGCCTCCTACGTTGCCATCCGTTCCATGCTGGCGGTTACGACCCGATTGATAACCACCGGTGATCAGAAGACTTCTATGCCCGTCACTCAGCGGAGCGATAGTGGTTATCTCTGCTCTGGTTCAGTCCTGATTCAAAGGGCTGGTCCATAAATGTAATTGAATTGACTGTGCCGAACTTTCTCATCTGTGGCAGGAGCTGTATAGTATGGAAAAACGCGTCTTGTTGGCGATAGTGCTCTGCATCATCGTGCTGGTTTTGTGGGAGAAGTTTTTCATCCCGAAAAGGCAACCTGCTCCACCCAGTACCCCACCTGCGGTTGAGCAGGCTACTCCGGCCCCAACCAAGCCTGACCAGGCAAAACCTACGGTTCCTAAAATCCCCACAAGTGAAGCTCCCGAACCCTCAACACCGTCTTTCCCAACTCCGGCTGCTCACACAGGTAGGGACGTGAGGGTAGAAACCCCATTCTTTCGTGCGGTGTTTACGGAAACCGGCGCGCGGCTTAAGAGTTTTGTTCTTAAACGCTATCGGGAAACCATAGAGAAGGATTCGCCGGGAAAGGAACTGGTCAAGACGAGCAGGATTGAGGATTTGCCCTTGGCATTCAATTTTGTGGATCGCCCGGTCGCAGCGCTGAACCTGGCCCCTTATGTGGCCGATAGCAAAACATCTGTGACGGTCGGCGAGGGCCAAAAACACACACTTACCTTCAGCTACGAAGCACCAGGCTGGCTGCGCATTACTCGTCAGTACCATTTCGTTGGGGACAGCTACCTGATCGATTTCTCTGTCAGCGTTGAGAACCTGGCCAGCCAGCCTTGGGAAAATGCCCCCACTCTCAGCCTCATTAGCCTGCCCCTCTCCGCCGGGGGCGGGAGCCGCTACACCTTTCAAGGGCCCGCTCTTTTGGTAAACAATGAACTGGAAGAAGTGAAATTCAAGAAGATCAAAGGGGAAGAAAAACTTCCTGGTCCCATTGATTGGGTTGCCTACACTGGCCAGTACTTCATCATGGCTCTGCTACCTGTGGAGCTAACTCCCAATCATGCTCAACTAGAAGCCCTGGATGCAGCAACTCAGATGGTGGGGATTACCTTAATTGGCCCTAAAATAACTCTTCAACCTGGAGTGCAACAGCAATTTAACTACAAGCTTTACCTCGGGCCCAAGGAGGTAAACACTCTGAAAGCCGCTGACCCCAGGCTTGCCAAAGCGGTTAATTTTGGTTGGTTTGATGTCATTGCTCAACCACTGCTTGTCTGTCTGAAGTTCTTCTACCGCTATCTCCACAACTACGGGGTGGCTATCATCTTACTAACCCTGCTCATTAAGATTCTTTTCTGGCCACTCACCCATAAGAGCTATGTGTCCATGAGGGCAATGAAAAAACTTCAGCCAAAAATGCAAAAAATACGAGAGAAATATAAAGATGATAAAGAAAAAATGAACCAAGAAGTTATGCAGATGTACCGGACCCATAAGGTAAACCCCGTGGGAGGCTGTTTGCCTATGGTCTTGCAGATTCCGGTCTTCTTTGCCTTATATCGGCTGCTCTATAGCTCCATAGCCATTCGTCATGCTCCCTTCCTCTGGTGGATTAATGATCTGGCGGCACCGGATCGGTTCCCGATTGGAGTCCAAATCCCTTACCTCGGTGACGGGCTTCCTATACTGACCGTGCTTATGGGCGTGTCCATGTTTATCCAACAGAAGATGTCACCCACCGGCGGTGACCACAAAATGGAGAAGATGATGATGATGATGCCTGTGGCCTTCACCGTCTTCTTTGTGAACTTTCCCAGCGGTCTGGTGCTTTACTGGCTCGTCAACAACGTTTTGTCCGTTGGTCAACAGTATTACATCAACAAGAAAGCAGCCTGATTGTGTCTGCTGTTGACTGTTAATGAGAGCATATATTTATTGTTTGGTTTGTGGATTTCGGAGGAAACCATGTCTACCGTGGAAATAGAGGAAAAATCAGTTGAGGAGGCCATTGAAACGGCTTGTCAACGTCTAAACCTTACTGCGGACCAGCTGGAAATTGAAATTGTTTCCCAAGGCTCATCCGGCATCTTCGGAATTGGTACCAGAAAGGCAAAGATCCTGGTGTCTCCAAAAGGATCCGGCGATGATACTTCGCTTGCAGAAGCGAGAGAAATTCTGGAAAGTATTCTCGGCCACATCCAGGTTCCAACCACTGTGCAAGCTACTTGGGCGGAAGACCGGATCAAATTGGACATATCGAGCAACGGCTCCGGCCTGCTCATTGGAAAGCGAGGCCAGACCCTCCAATCTTTGCAGCTTATTGTCAACAAGATCTACAACCGGCAAGCATCCAAAAAGGCCCACATTGTTGTGGATACAGAAAATTATCGGGAGAGGAGACGCAAGGCCCTTACCGAGGTGGCTCTGAATTTGGGAAACCGCGCTAAGAAATCTGGCAAACCGGCAGCCAGCAGCCCCCTCAGCTCCCACGACCGCCGCATCATTCACCTGGCCTTAAAGGACGATCGCAAAGTGCGGACCCAAAGCAAGGGGGATGGGGCCTTGCGTAAAGTGGTGGTCTTTCCCGTGAGAAAAACACACTCTGGAGAAAAACAGACCACTTCACGTAACTCATAGGCCCAACCTCCATCCGGGCCCAGTGGTTCCGGGAGCAATGAAACTCTGCGAGTCCTTCGAGGATACCATTGCCGCCATCGCCACCCCCATAGGCGCTGGCGGTATCGGCATCATAAAAATTAGTGGCCCTGAGGCATGGGCCATTGGCCGCCGACTGTTTGACCAATCCGGTTCTCTGGAAACCATACAATCCCACCACCTTTATCACGGCCACATCGTTGACTCCAAAACTGAAAAAACCGTAGATGAGGTGCTTGTCAGCTTCATGCACGCACCCTCAACCTACACACGGGAAGACGTGGTCGAGGTCAATTGTCACAGCGGCTTCGCTGTCCTAGACCGCATTCTAGGCCTGGTTATTCGGGCTGGCGCCCGGTTGGCAGAACCTGGAGAGTTCACCCGTCGTGCTTTCCTAAACGGGCGCATTGACTTGACCCAGGCTGAGGCGGTGTTAGACCTGATTCAGTCAAAAACCAGGCGAAGTCTCGATCTTGCCAGCGAGCACCTTAGAGGCGGGCTCCAAACCATTATCACAGAACTGTGCGGCCACCTCCTGGACATTCTGGCGATGCTGGAGGCAGCCATCGATTTTCCGGATGAGGATTTGGAAATTTTGGCAGGTGAACATCTGGCCGTACGCTTCCGTCAGCAGGTACGGGACCCCATAAGCCAATTACTGGAGCACTATGAGGATGGTCGTATCCTGCGGGAGGGTCTAGCGGTAATCATCGCCGGCAAGCCTAATGTTGGAAAATCCAGTTTGCTTAATAAGCTCCTTCGCTCAAACCGTGCCCTGGTTACTCCCGTTCCTGGCACCACCCGTGACGTTATTGAAGAATCCTTTAGCCTGAGAGGAATTCCTTTGCGGCTCATGGATACCGCAGGTCTGCGCCAGGCTGAGGAGCTTGTGGAGAAACTGGGCATGGAGTTTACCAGAGAACGGTTGGCTCAGGCTGACCTGGTACTGTTCCTGTTGGACCGAAGTACCCCACTGGCACCTGAGGATCTGCAGATTTACAAAGACATTGGCAACAAACCTAGGCTTCTTGTCCTGAACAAGATAGACTTTGAAGCCCATCCTGATTTTGCCGCCATCAGGGACCGTTTTCCTGAAGAGACCATCGTGGAGACCTCTGCACTTTATGGCGATGGTATGGAAGAATTGAAGGACGCCATTTTTTTCTCCATTCTCGGGGGACGGCTCGATACAGAGACCTCAATAGTAGCTCCCAACCTGCGGCATAAGCTGTGTTTGGAGCGAAGTCTGGAGGCAGTGAACCGGGGGCTGGAATTGCTTGATGATCCGTCTTCCACAGAACTCATCGCTTTTGAAGTACAGGAGGCCCTGGCCCACCTGGGAGAAATCGTTGGGGTGACCACCACAGAAGACTTATTGGATCAAATTTTTAGCCGATTTTGCATTGGGAAATAAGGTGGACAAAGACAGACTCACCCGTTTGTTTCTGCAGGCGTCTCAGGAGGTGAGCGTCTCCCTGAGCGTGCAGCAGGTTGAGCTTTTCTGGCTCTACCTGCAGGAGCTTCTGGAGTGGAACAAGACTTTTAGCCTCACCGGCATAAAAAATCCTGATGATATCATTATCAAAAACTTCATTGACTCTCTCACTCCTCTTCCATACCTAGACAGTTCTGGCAGCCTTCTGGATATTGGTTCAGGAGCGGGGTTTCCCTCCATTCCCCTCAAGATCAGTTGTCCTGAGATTGAAGTTCAACTGGTGGAGGCAAGTCGAAAAAAGGTCTCTTTTATAAAACACCTCATTCGCACTTTGGGGCTCGAGGGGGTCTCCGTACTTCACAGCCGCGTTGAGGAAATGGAGCAACCAGAAAGACCTTTTCGCACCATCATCTCCCGTGCTTTTCGGCGGCCGGCACCACTGCTCCAGTTGGTCACTCCCCTTTTAGAGCCAAGCACTACGCTGATTGCCATGCTAGGGCCCACCACGAGTGCGGAACAGAATGAGCTCGAGGCTCTCGCCTTAGCACAAAGTCTTGAGGTCAGTCGGGTAGTATCACTGGAACTTCCCCGGGGCCGCGGCGGAAGAAGCCTCGTTTTTTTCAAGAAGGCGTAATTCCAACATGAGTGGGATAATTCTTGGAGGTGTGCTGAAAGTTCGAGGATCGGCGCTGGGCGCCTTGAGGTTGGAGGCAAAAACATCTGCCTCAAACCTCCAACCTTGAGCGCAGCCTAAAGGCTGAGCGGCCCTCAAGCGAAGTCCCTTTCAGGGACTGCGCGAGCTTAGATCAAATGTGGCCCAAACCGGAATGTGGTCAGAGGGCTTGGGGAGAGAACGCTGCCCCTTGTCCATGCCGCTCTCTATACTCAGAGCAGCAAGTGGTGGCGAAGCCCAGATATGATCGATCCTGAGCCCCATGTCACGCCGGAAAGCGCCAGCCCTGTAGTCCCACCAGCTATAGAGTCCGCTTTCTTCATGGTGTCGGCGAAAGACATCCTCGAATCCCCAGCTCCTCAATTCTTCCAGGGCGGCCCGCTCCTTAGGGTGGAAACCAATCTCCCCCTCCATCTCATCGGCATCGTAGACATCTCGGGGCTCGGGGGCGATGTTAAAATCTCCGGTTAGAACCAAGAGTTCCTCGGGAACGTGCAAACTCTCCAAGTAATTACGGAGCTGGCTGATGAATTCAAGCTTATATGCAAACTTGGGCGAATCCGGGGCTGAGCCATTTGGAACATAAATGTTTACCACTCTCACTCCACCTATTGTTGCAGCAATGAATCGCTTTTGTCCTTCCGCATCATAGTCTGAAAATTCGGTCTTCACTTCGGTCATCTCGTCTTTGCTTATAATGGCCACCCCATTGTAGGTCTTTTGCCCACTCACAACCACTTGGTAGCCAAGAGCCACGAAGGAATCGACGGGAAAAAGCTCATCGGTGACCTTTATCTCTTGCAGACAGAGAACATCCGGTTGCGCTTGGTTCATCCAGTTCAAGACCGCTTCCAACCTTACTCGAATCGAATTTACATTCCAGGTCGCTATTTTCATAATAATATCCGCCCCTCAATCACTCTCGTTGAATTACGGGCTTTAGAATTCAGGAGTCAGGAGCCGGGAGCCAGGAGCCAGGAGTCAGCGGTAAGCAGTAAGCGGTAAACGGTGAATCGTTATCGAGGATCGAATCTCTTAAATCCGTAAATTCCTCAATGCCTCAATCCCTTAATCTCACATCTCACATCTTAAATC
>CBFDBW010000152.1:0-6858 GCA_965603145.1 uncultured Syntrophobacterales bacterium | reverse complement strand
TTGGTGGCGCTTATTAAAAACCTATGTTAATAATCCAACGCTACAACCTGGGGTCCATGTGACCAGGTCCGCCACATTCCGGTGTGTAACAGGTGATGTTGAGGAAATCTCCTTTTATTTGCGAAGAGCATATAAACTGGGCTGGGACAGAGCGGGCAAGTAACACAACGGTAATGCCGCCCAGATCAATCATATAGCATTTTGATCCGGTTATCGACATCGGACACGCCCGGCGCGGCCCAGGCAGCCGACTCGGCGTCTTGTCGCTCCGCCCATGAGCGCACACTGCCGCGGAGAATCACCTTGTCACCGCGAGCTTCCACGTGGATATTCTGCGCGTCAAGTAAGGCGTTGCGCTCGAGCGCCTTTTTGATCTCTTCCTTCACCTTTGCCGGTTTCACCTTCGGCTTGACGGTGATCCGGTTAACAACCGCTCTTACCCCGGTCAGGTGGTGCACGGCGTCGTCGGCGATCCGCTTCTGATACTGATAGTCGACCTCACCCTCCAGTGTAATCCGGCCGTGCTCCACCATCACCTTGACACGGTCATGGGGCACCAAGGTGTGCCATTCGAGAGAATCTAGCACCGACCGGGCAATATCCTCGTCCGTGCGCTCATTAGAGGCGGTAAGCCTGACTTCGAGCTCTTCAGCCACCGCCATGACACCAGAGACCCGCTGGACGGCACGTTCGGCGGCCCACTTCTCGAAAAAGGTGTCCACATGACCGCTGAGCGTCAACACCCCGTCCTTGGCGGCGACCCCGATCTCCGCCGCATTGATGCGCGGCTCCCACCTGAGCTCATCCATAACATCGCGTTGCAATTCTGCATCACTCTTCATAGTAACTTCCTCCTGTCTCTCAAAAAGCCCGTCATCTCCTCTTACCTAGCCTGTAAGCAGAAGGGGGATTGTTATCTTCAACGTCTTGAACCTGGGGAGGGCCGATGTCCATCTATTTGCTCTTGGTCTTGACTTTGATTTCTTTTTTCTCGGCCTCCTCTGTTTTGGGAAGCGTTATTTTCAAAACGCCCTTGTCGAAACTCGCCTCGATCTTGTCAGTTTTCACATTGTGCGGCAGACGGAATGAGCGCTGGAAGGAACCACTGTACGTCTCCACACAATGGTAGTGTTCGTCTTTCTCCTCCTTTTCCTTTTTCTTCTCACCTTTGATGGTCAAAACATCCGCCGAGATGCTGACATCGACGTCTTTGGGATCCAAACCCGGCATCTCTGCCTTGATGACAAGTTTGTCCTTGGTTTCTGAAATATCCACTGCAGGCAGCCACTCTTCCCCAAAAGGTCTGGGAAAATCCACTTCTCCGAAGAATCGTTTCCAGAGATCTTCCATTTCCTTCCGCCTTGTAGTAGGTTCCCTAAATAGTCTCCAAGGTACCAGTTCCATACGATTCACCTCCTTCTCGCTCTTTATGTGCCCTCCCCAGGCAAGAAATGAACTACTTGTTGGCAGAAGCACTACCAGTTCTAGGAATACCTTTCTAAGAAACCCCCAAGGCAACCTCGCAGTGAGAAATGGTGAAGGAAATCCTTCCAGAGAGGCGGAGTCGCATGACAGTTACTGTTTAGAGCGGCCGTCTGTATCAGGCAAATCAATGCCGAGTTTGCGAATCTTTCGAAATAGAGTAGTCTTATGAATCCCAAGTTCCTTAGCCGCTTGCAGACGGTTCCATTGATTTCTTCGCAGAGCGTTCAGGATTAGCTCTTTCTCATACTCACCGAGCAGGTCTAAGGTTTCTCTCTGGGGTGTGCTTGTCCTCGGCTGAAGCTCGTCAGGCAAGTGATGGGCCTGGATCATACCACCGGGGCAAAGGACAAAGGCGTGCTCGATGATGTTTTCCAGTTCCCTGACGTTTCCCGGATAGTCATGCTTCATGAGAATTGTCAGGGCCTCCGGGGAGACTGCCGAGATCTCCTTTCCTTTGAGAGGCGAGAACCTGGCGATGAAATGGTTTACCAACAGGGGGATATCTTCCATCCGCTCGCGAAGAGGGGGAAGCTCCAAGCGGAACACATTTATGCGGTAGTAGAGGTCCGTTCTGAACCGGCCTTCCTTCACTAATTCCCTGAGATTCATGTTGGTTGCTGCTATGATCCGTACATCCGCCTTGATGCTCTGAACTCCACCCAAGGGCTCGAATACCTTGTCCTGAAGGACCCTGAGAAGCTTGGCCTGGATGGCAGGGGAGACATCCCCGATTTCATCCAGGAATATCGTTCCACCTTGGGCGAGGGTAAATCTGCCGGCTTTGCTCCGACGGGCATCGGTGAAAGCCCCTGCCTTGTAGCCGAAAAGCTCGGATTCCAGGAGGGTGTCAGGTATGGCACCGCAGTTCACTGTGATGAAAGGATTGTCCGCTCGGGGGCTCTGGTTGTGAATGGCCTGCGCTATCAGACCCTTTCCAGTCCCGCTCCCTCCTGTGATCAGCACCGTGCTCTCACTTTCGGCGATAGTGGGAATCAACTCGAAGACATGCTGCATCCTGGGGCTCTTGCTAATAATGTCCTCAAAGGTATGCTTTGCATCCAGTTCTTTGCGAAGCTGCTCCAGCAGACTCAGGTCCCGAAGGGTCTCTACCCCACCGACAAACTTTCCTTGCTTGTCTCTTAAAATGGCTGTAGAGATGCTTACGGGTACCTTACTTCCTTTCTTATTGGTAATTTCTATGGCCATGCTGGCGATGGTTTTTCCGGTCTCCAAGGTGTAGCGCAGGGCGCAGGCCTTTTTGCAGATGTTGCTGCGGAATACTTCATGGCAAGGGCGTCCGAGAGCTTCCTCCCGGGAAACCCCGGTAATCTCAGCCGCGGCTTCGTTGAAGAAGCTAATCCTCCAGTTCTCGTCGATGCAGAACACCCCTTCGTTGAGACTGGAGAGAATGGTTTCGAACCATTCATCAGTTAGGTCTGCTTTTAAGTCCTGGATAGAAGCCCTGGGAATCTTGGTTACACAGCTCATGTTTAATCCCTCACTGTAGAACTAGCGGATGTCCACCTTATTCAGAAAGGACTGCTGTCAGACCAAATCGCAGTCCCTACACGATCAGCCGCGTAGAAGTGTCTGCTTCGAGGGCTCTTTGTATAGCCAATTTCAGTTCCGACAAATCAAATGATTTGACCACATAGTAGTCTGCGGCAATGGATTTCGGGTCTTCTTTGTACGTATCGTAGGCACTGCACAAAATAACCGGAAGATCATGGTAGTTGTTGCGGATCTCTTGGAGAAGCTCAAGGCCATTGTATTCTACAAGCTTTATGTCGAGGACCACTACCTCTGGTTGAAGGTTCTCGATCCTTCTCAGAAGGTTGTGCCCCGTGGCTGCGGTCCAGACCTTATGGCCTTCTTCAGAGAGTTCCTCGGTGTAGTAATGGCGGATGTGCTCTTCATCATCCACCACAAGGATTTTTGCCATAGTCTCCCCTCCTGTCAGGCGAAGGTATGTAATTACGCTACTTCAGACAATCCTCGCGAAAGAGGCAATTCATCTGATCACAGTAGCTAATGGCCGTGCCGAAGCAGTCAAAATTACCTTCTGTCTTCTGGATCGACTTGATCAACTTGGCTTTTCTTAAGCCAGCAGCTTTGATGCCGAGTTCCTTTGCCAGCTTCTGCAGTTCTTTTACCGTCATTTTCTTCTCCCTCCGTTCAACTCTCTCAGTTGATTGAGGTTAGTGGGGTCGACGACCTTCTTAAGCCTCCAATCTACTGTCGCATCTGCTTCGGTTGATCCAAAATTGTAGCGTCCAACTCTATATCCCCATTCGGACTCCAGAATGTAAACAATGAGCTGAAAACAGGTCTCGTCGAGCGCCTTAGAGCCCCATCCAAGTTGCTCCAACTGCCCATTGACTAGCCGGGTTGTGAACAGACCACCGTCGCTGACGATCTGAAGTACATTTCGAACCAGTGCAGGGATGTGGTCAACGCAGACATTCCTTTGACCAAGTCGATGAATGAGTAATTGCAATAGCCTGGTACTAGTCATTATTTCCCCTGAGTAAACAAATCATGATCTAGCAAAAGCTAGATGAGCATCCCATCACGCCCCGGTTGAGTGACAGGATTCCATGAATCGCTCATACTTATCTCTGAACTCTGGATAGATTTGCGCCAGTATTGGATAATATTCCTCTATAAATTGGAGTCTCTCATAAATTGAATTTAGCATGTGGTTTTCACACTTGCCGCAGCTCCAGTAATCCCACATCTGGTTGACTGCGTAAGTTAGACATTCGACGTAAAATGGACAGTCGGTATGCTTGAGCCCTTTTCGGTTAAGTGGCTCTATCGTATCTGGGTGCAATTTCCTGTTCCTCGTGTTCTTTCAGTAGCGGCGAAACAGTGCTGGATGACTCCTGACAAAGCCTTTCGGCTTCGGATTCCAATACCCTAAAATCGTTGGTCTTAATAAAAATAGCATCCCACAAATCTGGATTGATTGGTGAGCCAAAAGTGCTGGAAATACTGAGCAGGCCCAGTATGTGAGGCTGGAGCTGTTTCAATTTTCCGAGGAGCTCTTCTGCTTCAAAATCGGGGAGTTCGTCATCCACAACAGCAACATCGATGTTTTCATGCAGGGCCAGGAGAGACGCCTGCTTCCCGCTCGTCGCCAAAAAGACCCGATGTCCCGAGTCTTGCAAAACCTCACGATAAAGCAAGCCTATGGGAAAGTAGCTATCTACGATCAAGATATTTGCCATTATAAAGGCTCCTTTCCTGGCGGTTCTTCAAAGCTGGACGCGGGTTACTCTGCCATTTTCGAGACCGAACCTCTTCAAGAGGCTTTCTGTAGTGGCTTCCACGCCCCTTATACTTATCTCATGGAAACGGTATCTTTGCCCTCTTATTGCCTTTGCAAAGTGGACAACGCCAAAAGAGTCGAAGTCGCGAATACCGCTAAGGTCGATAGTCAGCCTGGCAGCTTTGGGTACATCCCGCAACCGCTCCAAAGCATGTTCCATCTGGCAGGCACCACTTCCATTAAGGTCTCCCCTAAGGCGCAAAAGGACGTTAGCGTTATTTCGCATTATCTTCAGGCCAAATCGGCGTTTCTTGGCCATGATTCTTCTCCCTAGTGTGGTTCTTTCCAATTCCCTCTCTTGTGCTTGCGCCTCTTAGATTGACGCTCACGCGGCCCTTCCAGGCAGTGCTTGCGCCAGGCACAGTCCAATTGGTCGCAATCTATGTGCCCCCTTCGAAAACAATCCTGATTGCCCTCGGCACGCTGAATGCTTCTGATCAAAGCTATTCGGTCCAGGAAATCCTTTTCTGGTAAGGATGGGTTTCTAGTCTTCATTTGAAATATCCGGGCTAGGGAAAGGGTGACTGTATTACGGTTCCCTAGCTCTTACGTTTTGCAGGTAATCAGACTAATTAAAATTATCCTCAGATCGATCGGATTTTGTCTAGAGGCGAACAACTCATTTTTATGGCAGGAGATATTCCCAAGAGATGGGAGTTTTTCCCAGAGGCTGGTCAGGACAGGGGTTAGTAAAAGTAGGGACTAGGCGGTTTTCTTATTTCTTCCACTGAGTTACGTCGATCAGGCCAAACTTGGCTGCGTAGCGAACCAATTCCACGGTGCTGTGAAGGTCGAGCTTGCTCAAAATGTTGGACCTGTGGTTTTCAACGGTTTTCCGGCTGATAAAGAGCTTCTCTGCAATCTCCTTGGTGGAAAGCCCATCGGCAAGCAAACACATGACCTCTTTCTCTCTGCGGGTCAGGGTAGAGTAGCCTTCATCGTCAACCCTTACTTCGTCTCCGGGGAACTTCATAAGGTTTTCCACAACCTCATGGGCAAGGGAGGGGTCCATAAAATATTCTCCTCTTGATACGGACTCGAAACATTCCAGAAGCCTTTCGGTAGCTGATTCTTTGGTAATATACCCTGTGGCTCCTGCCCGGAAAGCCTTGGTGATGTAATCGATTCTAAGGTGCATGCTGAGAATCACAATCCTTGTCTCAGCCAGGGTTTCTCTTATGTTGCGGGTTACGTCAATCCCGCTAACGTCCGGTAGTCCTATGTCCATGATCACCAGGTCGGGCCTGATTTCCTTGGCCTTTCTGAGCCCTTCTTCACCGTTTCCCGCCTCTCCAACCACCTCGTAAGTGGATTGCTTGGCCAAAAGCGACTTAAGGCCCTCCCTGAAAAACGGATGATCATCCACAATCAAAACGGTTTTCTTTTCACCCATTGGTCTTATCCATGTGCGGAACCTTTATCAGGATTTTAGTACCATGCGCCAGGCCAGATTCAATCTTCATCTCCCCATTGAGAAATGCCACCCTTTGCTCCATGTTCCAGATGCCCATGCGCTTTTCATCCAAGGCTGCAGCCAAGCGCTTGTTTACCTCAAAGCCTTTCCCGTTATCTTCTATGTGAAGCATAATGTGAGAAACGGTTGCGGACAGCCTGACATTAACATGGCTGGCATCAGCAGCGTGCTTCCTAATATTCGTAAGGCCCTCTTGAATCAAGCGATATAAGGCTATTTCCGTATCGAAATCCAGTTCAAGCTCGTCCATACCAACGGAAAATAAGTCAACGACGAGGCTATTTTTTCCGGCAAACTCTTCGCAATACTGCCGGACTGTATGAGCTACTCCAAATTCCTTTAGGCCGGCAGGATGTAGACCGTAAGCCATGTCCCGGATAGCCAAGATACTGTGCTGTGTCAATTTAGATAATTCGAAAACCCTTTGTCTCCTCTCACCCGGGGTATCCGTTTGATCAGCATAAAGGGTATCCAGATTAATTTTCAGGGAGGCAAGGTCCTGAGCCAAGCGGTCGTGCAGGTCAACGGCCAGCCTTTGCCTCTCGACTTCCTGGGCCGTGATCAATTC
>CBFDBW010000151.1:0-6871 GCA_965603145.1 uncultured Syntrophobacterales bacterium | reverse complement strand
GCCACAGCCGCCTTGTAGATCTTGGGGTTATGTTTCGTGGGGGGCTCTGGATCCACCGTGGTAATCTGATACATAATGGCTGCCAGGTTTTCACCACCAAAGGGAAGTTCACCAGTCAGCAACTGGTAGAAAACAATTCCCAGAGAAAAAATATCAGAACGGCCGTCTACCTTCATTCCTGATATTTGTTCGGGCGACATATAATAAGGTGTTCCTTTGATCACGCCGGTGCGAGTCTTGGAGGTGGCGGTTGCCCGGGCAATGCCAAAATCAGTGACCTTCACCAGTCCATTTTTTAAAATCATAATATTGGCAGGTTTAATATCTCGATGCACAATACCGTGACTGTGTGCGTACGCAAGAGCATCGCAGACCTGCGCTGTCACATCAATGCCCTTTCTAATCGGCATGAGATTATCTTTGCGGGCAAATGCTTCCAGATTTTCTCCCTCCAGGTACTCCATGGCAAGATATGAGAGATCCAGATCTTCCCCCACATCATAAATTGTGACAATATTGGGGTGAGAGAGTTTGGCCACCACCTCGGCCTCCCGATAAAACTGCTCCCTGATTTTAGCTGCCTGCTCTTCATCGAAATCATCGGTAAAGCGGATGGTTTTAATGGCCGTCACCCGGTTTAACTTGGGATCGCGCCCTTTATAAACTATACCCATGGCACCACGGCCCAGTTCTTCTATAATCTCGTAGCGGCCAAGACTGGGCTTGGACTGAGAGACCTCCTGCACCACCACAGTCTCCTCTGGACCGAGATCCGGTACTACCGCAGTTGGTGCTTCAGCCGGAGGTGGTGTGGTCCCCACCTCCTCCATGCCTGCCTGCACCACGGCGTCAAGGTCGGCCACATCAACCGCTTCCATCTCGCCCATCGCCGGCATTGGTGCCGGCTGGGCCAGTTCGCTCTCCACCGGCTTACTCATAAAGAACCTGAGACCACCAAACGCAAGTACACAGATGGCAATCAGCCTGAAAAGGATCTTGACGCTAAATCTGGCTTCATCACCCAGCGGCAGCAAAGAACTGACAAAATAATCCACATAATCAGAGAGAAAAAGAAAGGCCACAAAGACCATTATCAAATTAATTGCCGCCCCTATCTTGCCACCAATATACTCTTTTTTTGCCCTATTGTAGATGACCAGGGTGATAACGTAGAGGACCAGGATAAATGCCTGTGCTATCCAAGGCCTTTCACTGCCAACCATGAGATCTCCTCTTCATAACCTTATCTGTTTTGTTCAAGCACAGATTTATAGAACCGAGCAAATTTAAACACTTCCTTTCCACCAAAACGAGTCCGCACCCAAAATGCTTGTTGAAAACTGTTTTTATCACCCGGTTTTTGCCAGCTTGCTCACCACAGTTGCTGTGAGCTGGTCTAGCAATGGTTTAAACTGCGTGTGTGACGCATTCATTCTCTCCGCCAAGCGGGAAACGGTCAAATCCGTGGCCTTCGGACCCAGAAGCCGGCTTTCCTCTAGCAAAAGCCCTCTGAGCACCTGTTGGAAGGTCTGAACCAGGTCCTGACCACTTAACTTTAGTTCCCCAGTCTTAACACCATCTTTAAGCCGCAAAGGATTTGGGTCGGAGGTATCCTGCATTGCGAATTGGGCAAGAAGGGTGTCAGAGTAA
The DNA here is from genome assembly GCA_965603145.1 of uncultured Syntrophobacterales bacterium. GTDB lineage: Bacteria > Desulfobacterota > Syntrophobacteria > BM002 > BM002 > BM002. The sequence continues at coordinate 5,221 of CBFDBW010000151.1, read as the reverse complement.
TGTGAGCTTCTGATGAGTCCCTGAAACAGATCTCGGGCCTTAGCCCCCACTTCTTGTTCCAGATCGGCAATTACAAGTCTAAACATGTCATTGTAGAAATTGACAATCGCAGTACCGCTCATGTTGCTCATCTTGGCCTGGCGACTCCTGGCCTCTGAGATCCCACTTTCAGCCCCTGCCTGAGTACTGGCTACTTGCTTCGCGCCACGGAGGAAATCTTCACTCTCATAATGTTCTAAAAAGCTACTGATGGCTTGAGCCAGAGGTCGATGGGCAGCCGGGACGTTCTCCAGGGATGCCCTCATCCGCTTCACCGTGCTTTTTGTGCCTTTGTAGCCCAGAAACTGATATTGTTCACCCAGCAGCCCAACGAGCACCTGATTAAAGCCGTTGATGAGGTCATTTTGGGACAGCGACTGCCCCTGTTGTTGAATAAGGGTCTGCATCTTGCTAATGTTCGTAGCCATGTCTTGATCCAGCTGGAATGGTTTGAGAAAACGTTCATAATAAGTTGACTGCCGCAGGCTATTTTGAAGTGAGGATGTGGCCTTGCTCGCACCAAGTTCTTCAGCAAGATCTGTCATGATCAGCTGCAACAGACTCGAATAGAGAGTGGTGATAGGACTGAGTTCCAGGGTGCCCATCCTCCGGACGTCCTGTCTGTCATCTCCTTTTCTAACAATGGCATTCTGAGCGTAAAGCTTGGACAGAGAGCGATACGCTGCCAACCGAGAGTAGCCCGTCTCTTTAATAAGCTGCGCCACAGTCCGCCTGCCGTCGAGCAACAGGAGAACTCGCAGATCTCTCGCAGCATGAACTGACTTGGAGGTGTCAACCTTGGGGTTTATCTGAAAAACAACCTGATCGTTGGGGATGAGCCCCTTGAACTCTTCTCTCTTTTTGGCCTCTAATACCAGCCGGACAGGGTCCACTTCACACTTGATTTCGTCTTCATACCCATCTAAGCCATCTTTGTAGGAGAATTTAGCGTCATCCCAACTTAACATGTTGGCGACGGCTTCCTTGAACTGAAGATGAATAATGCTGACCAGCTTATCAAGCTCAATATATTTCCTTTCGAGCAAAACACTACCCAGTCGCTTTTCCATGGCCTTGGATACTGCCAGCATATCCTCAAGCCTGTCTTCACTGATGAGATTGTTCGCCCTGAGAAGAGCACCCAATTTCATCTCTTTATCGGTGTTGCCTCTGACATGTATTATCTGGCCCTCTCTGAAGTAGATATTACAGGGGCGTCTGGAGGACGATACTGTCAGTATCCCAGTCTTTCGTTCATCGTGGACCATCTGAACGATTGCCGCCAGGGGAAAAGTTTTGACATCACCATCTAGGGGCATCGGTTGCCTCTAATTCGTATCTAGGTATAATCCGCGCAGCTGGTTTCTAACCAAAAGCCTTAGCCAAATGGCGCAAAGCTTAAGGCATAAGGCACACGGCTGAAATATACCTATCTTTTTTGTCCTTGTGCCCTGGGCCTTGAGCCACTTCTTTATAACCCAGACGATGAGCGAACTATTCAGTCTTACCAATATTGCGTCGCTCAGCCTTTATAATAAAACTGCAGCTTTGCAGGTCCAATTTCAATGGTATCGAATTCTCTGAGCCGGTGACTGCCTTCGACTTGAGCATCATTCACCTTGACCTTGGCCCGTCCAGTAGGGCTCAGGTGGTAGCCCGTTGGCCGTCTACTGATGGTTGCCACAACCTTCGGGGTAAAGAGTCCTCCGATGCGGACATCAGCCTCCTTACCCTTCCCCAGCTTCACCAGCTTCTTTTTGATCTCATATTCATCGCCGCCACCTGACAGGAAGGATAGAACTGCCCGTCGTTCAGCAGAGACCACAGTGCTGTGAAGCTCGGGAGCTTTTGGATCTTGGGCTGCCGGTTCGGAATCCCCCTGAGCCACCTCAATGAACATGGTCTCTTCTGTTAGTTTTTGATCCTCCTGAATCTCTTCCGGACTCAGGGTGAAGACGAGGGTATGTTTGCCTATGAGAATCTGATCTCCTTTTTTCAGCTTGGTGCTTGTGGTCCGCTCGCCATTTACAAAGGTACCGTTTTTGCTCTGCAGATCAGTTAAGATGTATTCTCTGCCTGCAGGGTCGATACGAGCATGGTAGCCGGAGACCAGTAAATTCTCTACAATAATGTCATTGTCCGGTTCCCTGCCCATTGTCATGCTCTGCCCGGTAAGTTCAAACTCTTTCAAGGCCAGGTCCTTAAACTGTAGAGTCAATTGAGCCATGATTCATCCCACCCCGCCAGCGATTTCATTGCGCCACTGGCTTCTTAACTACTTGGATCCAAACAGTTTATGCAAAAGCCCTTTCTCTTCTTTCTGGAAGAAAAATACGACCGCAGTAACGTTGTCCAACCCTCCTCTCTCATTAGCCATATCTACCAATCGGCTACAAATTTCCTCGAGCTCCCCCCCTTCAAGCACGGCCTGATGAATTTCGTCATCATCGAGCATATCAGTGAGCCCGTCACTGCACAGAATGATCAAATCACCTAGAAGGGGTTGCATCTCATATACATCTGCCTCCACGGCCTCATGTATGCCAACTGCCCGTACCAGGATATGCTTCATGGGAATTGAGGCGGTGTTGGGGTCCCAGTTTGGATTTTTCCGGATGTGCTCGGCAAAAAGAGTATGATCCTGAGTTAGCTGTTCGATGCTATCTTCACGAACGAGGTAAATGCGGCTATCGCCCACATTGGCAGTTATTAGTGTGTCGCCGTACAGATAGGCAACGGCCGCAGTGGAACCCATGCCTTTGTATGATCCCTGATCCTGGGAAAGCTGATACACCACGCGGTTGGCCAGCTCTATGCTGTGACAAACGGCTGTGGCCGCCGGCGACATATTGCTCTCGTCTCTCTCCTGGGCCACGGGGGAGGTATGAAAGGCCTCCATATAGTCTTTGACGCTACTGACTACTGTACTGCTGGCAACTTCGCCAGCCCGGTGTCCTCCCATACCGTCAGCAACTATATAAAGACCGACCTGATCGTCGGTATAAAAGGAGTCCTCGTTATTTTGTCTCTTCCTACCAATATCGGTACGTCCAGCCGAAAATGTCTTCATAGAATACCCGCTGTGCCAGTGCTGTTCCTACAAATCCAATGCCAAGTCGTCTCTAGGTCGAACGAGGCCCTTTGCCAAAACACTAGGGTTTGTGTCATGAGGTACCAAGAAAGCCATAAAGTTAATACTCCTTGGACTTCTCAACCGCCATAAAATTCAAGTACAATGCGTACGCCTCATCCACCACCACTTCCAATTGGTCCGTGGTGAACGGCAAGTGGGGAGTGATGGCTTCCCGGATGCATTCCATCATGAGGTCGTGCTCACCAGTATTGGGAATAAGACGTCGCATATCCAAATAAATATATTGCATCCGATCACGGACTGTATTAATGAGCTCTCGGGTGATGATCTGGTGCGTGTCCTGCTCACTCATTACCGGCATGTCTCCAGTCCGCTATCTGTCTGTGGTTGAGTATGGTATCACGCTTGTTTAGAAGTGTCACAAGGATTAGGCCACAACTCAAACCAGTAAAATCAACCATCCTCCCAAGCACATGCCAGTCATATTAAGGTCTGCCGACCTTCTTTGTGGAAAGGGTTTTTACCACCCAGGGCTTTAGCCTGCCTCTGTGATCATAAAACTCACTGAAACGGGCAATAACCTTCTTGGTTTTAGCAACCGCCTGTTTGCGCAGCCCAGTATTAAGACCGATGCGCAGGTATTCCATTGGCGTGATAAATGGAGCCAACACATTATGGCCATAACGATCACAACCCATATGCACACACTTGGCATGGAGAGTATGATCTTGACCGTACTCAGTCCCACTCAAAGAAGTGTACGACTTAAATACTTTGCAGTTGTTACAGCCGGCAACTTTGATAAAGTAAGGTATCTCCTTCGCCTTGACTGTTTCAGTCATCGCAACCCCTAGAGCATTGTGCTTTATATGACATTCCAGTGCATCCAGCGTAGCTATTCCACTCATGATTACAGCGCTCAATAAAGAAGTAGCCATACAAGGTACAAATTCCCATGTTCAACAAACCACCTAGATACGCTCGGTGGTTCCATCGGCTATTGCAAGAACGATACCATTGCTCCATAGATTATATGTGCTAGAATGCCTAATACCAACTGGCGGAAGACCGAGAAGATGTTGGAGGTTTGAGGCAACAAAACGGACAAAGCACATGTATAGTGCCTCCAACCTGATGCCGCGCGAGCGCTCTAATGATAAATGCCCAATGCGAAATGTGAGATGATAAATGCGCAATGATTTCAAATCCGGTTTCGTTTCCATAATCGGTGCTCCCAATGTGGGGAAATCTACCCTGCTTAATCAGCTCATAGGAGAGAAGCTCGCCATCATATCTCCCAAACCCCAAACAACCCGTAACCGTATTCTGGCAGTGAAAACCAATCCTGAATTCCAGATGATTTTCTTGGACACCCCTGGAATTCACCAGGCCAGGGGTAATCTCAACCTTGCCATGGTACGCACCGCCTTGGCAACGCTGGCAACAGTTGATTTGATTCTCTTTTTAGTGGAGGCCCAGTCACCAAGCAAGCAAAGCAACCAGCGTGTGCTTGAGGCTCTCCAGAACGTGGAAACCCAGACTCTTTTGGTGGTAAACAAGATAGACTTGGTCCCAAAGGAATCCCTAGCACGCATTATCGAGCGCTTTCAGGGTTTGCATCAATTTAAAGGTTCGGCTCTTATCTCTGCCTTACATGGCACAGGAATCGATGATCTGTCAGCCAAGATTGTCCCTCTCCTCCCTATGGGGCCTGCCTACTACCCGGAAGATACACTGACGGATCTACCCGAACGGTTTTTCTGCGCCGAAATAATTAGGGAAAAGATCATGAACTTGACCTCCGAGGAAATCCCATATGCGGTGGCAGTAACCATAGGCTCCTTTAAAGAAGATGAGCAAAAGAATCTCATCCGCATCCAGGCCGATATTCACGTTGAGAGACCTTCCCAGAAAGGTATTGTTATTGGCAGGGGAGGGTCCATGCTCCGGGAGATTGGCAAACAAGCCCGCTTAGACATGGAAAAGTTGCTTGGCTCCAGGGTTTTTCTGGAGTTGTGGGTCCGTATTCAGAAAAAGTGGCGAAAAAATCCCCGGGCTTTAAAGGAGTTTGGTTATCAATAAAAAACG
>CBFDBW010000150.1:0-6910 GCA_965603145.1 uncultured Syntrophobacterales bacterium | reverse complement strand
AGGGAAACAAAACGCTACCACTAGCCATTCCACCGTTGACCTGTTACAATTCGCCCGTTATTTGAAGCGATATCCTCTGAGCATCCTGGAAGATCTCGCTCAAACTCATCAATCGGTCAAGCACAGTATCCGTAACTTGGTTTTATCCACTCTATGCTATACGATTTCCATATTCATACTCGTGAGTACTCGGACTGCTCCATAAGTTCGGCTGAGGAAATGTGCCAAAGGGCTGTTGACTCAGGGCTGGCGGGAATCGCCCTGACCGAACATGATTTTTGGAGGCCTCCATCTGAGATCCAGGGACTGCAAGAAAGATTTCCAGAAGTAACGATCATGCGGGGCATGGAACATTCCTGCCCCGAAGGGCATTTCCTGGTGTTTCTCCCCAACCCTGAGAACGGCGACATTCCGGGTTGGTGCTCCGCACTCGATCTGATTGCTTTGGTCCACAATTATGGGGGAATTGTCATCTGGGCCCATCCCTTCCGCTTTAGCTCAAAGCGACCTAACTGGCTGATTCATGTCCAGCCCGACGGTATGGAAGTGGCAAGCAGTAACATGCACCGTCAAGCCGAAGCCAAGGCAAGAAAATTTGCCGCAGCTGGAGGCATAGTAACCTTCCACAACAGCGATGCCCATGATGCCTTCATTGTAGGTAAGTACGGAAACGAATTGGACATCCACCTGACCTGTGTTGAAGAATTCATCGACTATGTTCGCAAGCAAACGCCGGTACCGGTTAGTAAAGCTGCGTATTCTACTCCAGGTTTTGCGGGCTTTTAGTTCACCGCAGAGGCATAAAACTCGACAAATCCGAAATTACTACAAATCCTCGATGTGGGATATGAGATGTGAGATGGCTAGCTGAAGGATCTCACATCGCACATTTTACATCCATCGTTAAGTATTGCTGAACTGACGTAAAACTACCGAGGTATCAATCGGATGGCGCGAACGGTTAGCAAGACTGAAACCTGGGTTGGCTATGCCATTCTTCTTGTTCTGGTGGTGATATCTGGCGGAATTCTCCTAAAACAGTCCCGGTACGAACAATCTATCTTCAAGCCAACCACATTTCAGACAGAAAATCCTGCTAAAATGACTCCCCCAGCCAGCTCTCCAGCAGACATAATTCATTATGCGCCGAACCCACTGACCGCACTTACTCCTCCCGAAACCTTTGGACCTGAAAATCTTTCCGACAAGATTAACGGTAAGGCTGAGCTTTATCTCTCCGCCGGATTCGTCAATCTTGATAGTCAGCGTTTTGCCATTGAAGATGAGCCTACTGCTTGGATGGAAGCATTCATTTACGAAATGGATTCCCCACGGGGATCTTACGCTGTTTACAGTTTGCAGAAAAGGTCTGAGGCCGCAGAGTTGGACACAGGCGATTTTGCCTATAGAACAGAAAATGCACTTTATTTTGTTCACGGTTCTTACTACGTGGAGATAGTTGCGTCGGTTGCCCAGGAGAGGATGGCTGACCTGATCCTCTCTTTCGGGGATAATTTTATCCGCAAAACTACAGTGGGAAGCGAAGCAATTAATGAATTAATTTTATTTCCAACCAAGTACCTCAATAAAGAAAGTATTTCCCTTTTACCTTCAGACGCTTTCGGCTTTCAGCAATTCGATTCAGTTTTCACTGCCCAGTATGAAGTGGGAGATACAGAGCTAACCGCATTCCTGTCTCAGCGTAAAAATCCAGCCGAAGCCGTCAGGCTGGTGGAATCCTACACCTTGTTCTTAATAGAATTCGGTGGCACCGAACTGCAATCGACCCTGAACATCCCCGGGGTAAAGCTGGTGGAAATAATGGACACCTTTGAATTGATCTTCAGCCGGGGCAACATCCTTGCCGGCGTCCACGGCGCGGAGAACAGAAAAGCGGCGGAAGAGCTTGCCCTGATGTTGAACCAAAGTCTGGCGGAGAAAGGCCAGTGAATCAAAAAGCGCAGCAGCACACAACAAATCGAAGGGCTTTTCTTCTACGATTGCTCAAGGGAGGTATTTCCATTGGTGCTGCTTGCTCTCTGAGCTACTGGTTATATGACAGTACTGGCCCTAGGCTGGCGTCAAAACAGAAAGATCTGATCACACTTCCCGATTTCAGCATCCCCAATCTCCAGAGTAGGATGAGCATCGTAACCGGCCCTGACCGCATCAATACTCTCAGTAGAGCGCTCAAAGGGGTCGGCGGCATAGAAGCCTTTATTGAAAAAGGTGACCGGGTGCTACTCAAAGTGAACGCTGCCTTTGCGACCCCTCCAATCCTCTCGGCAACAACCAATCCACAATTGACCGCTGAAGTAGTCCGTCTGTGTTACAGAACTGGTGCTTCTTCTGTGGTGGTCACCGACAACCCAATAAATGATCCGGCAAGTTGCTTTTCTCTTACCGGCATTGCCGAAGCGGCCCGTTCGCAGGGGGCAACAGTCTTGCTGCCCAGGGCCCGCCTTTTCCAGCCTACTACGGTTCCAAACGGAACCCTGATAAGAAACTGGCCAATCCTCTGGGAGCCATTTCTGGGAACAGACAAGGTGATCGGCATCGCTCCGGTCAAGGATCACCACCGTAGTGGTGCTTCCATGACCATGAAGAACTGGTATGGCCTTTTGGGTGGTCGACGTAACATTTTTCATCAAGATATAAATACTATCATTACAGAATTGGCCATGATGGTTAAACCCACCCTGGTCATCCTCGACGGCACCACAACCATGATTGCCAATGGCCCCACCGGCGGATCATTGGCTGATTTGAAACAGACAAACACCATGATCGTCAGTACCGATCAGGTGGCGGCAGACGCCTTCGGCGCGACCCTGCTGGGAAAGACCGTAGCGGAACTTCCCTATATCGTTAAAGCAGAAGCAGCGGGGTTGGGCACGGCAGATCACGAGTCACTCAGTCCAGTACGTGTGAACGTGTCATAGAACCCTAGCAGCTGACATATTAGGTTAATTAGAGAATTAGTCAAATAGCTGAGCTGTTAACTGTTTACCGTTTACCGCTTACTGCTCACTGCTTACCTTTTTACTTTTACTATTTAACTAATTTTCTAATCGACTACTCAGCTATTTGACGACTTCAACGATTTGAACGATTGAACAATGCGAATAGTAACGGTCAGACGCATATCTCAAGTCTTCTTCTTCCTGCTGTTTATCTGGTTCTGCATTGTCACAACCATAGGGGTGCAGTGGTGGCAACTGCGGGGCTGGCCGGTCAACTGGTTCCTTCAACTTGATCCCCTGGTAGCAGTGGCTACCATGCTCAGCACCCAGTCGCTCTACCGGGGTCTTTTGTGGGCGCTCGTGACCGTGGTTCTGACTATACTTCTGGGTAGATTCTTTTGCAGTTGGGTATGTCCTTTTGGCACCTTGCACCATTTCGTCGGCTATCTAAGTAAGCGCAAAAAAAGGATCTCAGCAAAAATTGCCCTCAATCAATACCACCCCGGCCAGTCCATCAAATACTACCTTCTCATATTCTTGCTCACAGCGGCTGCCTCCAGCCTGCTTGGTCGTCTGTTCAGAATTGTTCCCAACAGGCCCAAGCTCTCTATGGTGGTCGCGATAATTGTTTTAACAGGTCTGGCATTGCTCTCCTTGCTCAAAGTCGTGCCCAACCCAAAGAAAGCCATGACCATTCTATTCTCCCTTATCGGACTTTGGCTGGGACTCGGTCTGATATTCCCGGCCGAAAACCTGATTGCCGCCTCCCTGCAAACCGGCCTACTGGACCCAATTCCTCTGTTCCATCGATCAATAAACCTTACTCTTTTGCCCCTTGCAGAGAGGCTTTCAGCTAGCCAGCGTTACTACCAAGGCAGCTTGTTGATCGGCGCCCTTTTTCTCACAACGGTTTTTTTGAATTTTAAGGTTCCTCGCTTTTACTGCAGATTCATATGTCCGCTGGGCGCCCTTTTTGGTGTATTCGGGACGTTTTCGCTCTGGAGAATAGGAAAAAGTGGGGATAAATGCAGCCAGTGCCAGCTCTGTGACACCGATTGCGAGGGGGCCTGCCAACCAACCGACAAGATCCGCCTAAGCGAATGTGTGCTCTGCATGAACTGTTTGGAAAGCTGCCAAGATGGTATCGTCAGCTACCGCACTGCTTTTTCTGAAGCCGGCGAGATAACCCTGCCAGATCTTTCCCGCCGGGGATTTTTGGCCTCTTTTCTCTCAGGGGCAATGGCCATTCCAGTAGTGCGCCTGGGTGGTTTGGTAGGTCCCAACTTTCCCCCCTCAGTTATTCGTCCTCCTGGCGCTCTGGCTGAACCTGATTTCCTGGCTCGATGTCTCAAATGTGGTCAATGTATGCGAATTTGTCCAACCAATATCATTCACCCAGCCGGACTGGAGAGCGGCCTAGAGGGGTTGTGGTCTCCTATCTTGAACTTCCGAATCGGCACCAGCGGCTGCCAACTCAACTGTATTGCTTGCTCACACATCTGTCCCACCGCGGCGATCAGGCCTATCACCCTGGAAGAAAAACTTGGTCGAAAAGAATACGCCCAGGCAGGTCCTATCCGATTGGGAACGGCTTTTGTTGATAGGGGTCGCTGTCTGCCCTGGGCCATGGACAGGCCATGCATTGTCTGCCAGGAGAACTGCCCGGTGAGCCCAAAGGCAATCTTTACCCGAGAACACTTCGGCACGATCAGAGGTGGTGTTCTTACCATTCTGAAAGCTGATAAGCAAACTCTGAAATTTGTTGAGAGTGATCTACAGCCGGACCAATTCTCCACAGGTGACTATTACATCAAGACGGCTGATCGGCATGAAAAAAAGCTCTTCCGAATTTCTGCAAACACCAGCGACAGCGTGACCATCGTCGATAATAAGCCTTTGTATAGAGAACCAGGAAGTAAGGTTGAAATTCAGGTGAGGCTCCAACTCCCCCATGTGGATCTGAACCTTTGTATCGGCTGCGGTATTTGCGAACATGAGTGTCCAGTTAGTGGCAAGAGAGCCATACGGGTCACAGCAGAGAATGAATCCAGAAGCCCGGGCAGGTCACTGGTGCTGCCGAATACCTAAATTATCGCGTAAGGGTTAGCTAGCAACAGACAGCGGACAGCCGGCAGAGGTCGGAGAGCATAGGGCATGGGGCATGGGGCATGGGGCATGGAGCATAGGGAAATACAGCGGGCAGCAGTGCTCAGCTCTCATCGAGCTTCGCGTCATGTGGCTGCGCCGTCATTGGGTCACTACGCTTCGCTGTCATCTGTTGTAATAGGTAGAGGGAGAGGGAAGATTTTAGATTGTAGACAGGCAAAACCAGCTTAACAGACATTGGGCAGAGGACATGATAGGTTTATGAGAGAATTAGAAAATTAGTCAAAAAAGTTAATTATTCACAGATTACCGTGTACTAATCAACTAGTTGACTAATTAACGACTTTAACGACTTCAACAACTTGAACGGTTTTAACGATTTGACTAATCAACTAATTCTCGATTTAACGAATTGACCATTTTACGCCCTACGCCATGCGCAACAGGAGGATCACGTATGTCCAAGAAAAAAGTTGATTTCAGCCGACGGGATTTTCTCAAAACAGCTGGAGCGGCTACCGTAGGCTCTCTTCTGGGCGCAACCGAAACAGTTGGTAAGATCAGTGCAAGCTCCGGCACAGAGCTCGCAGTGGTCCCCAGCAGGCCTTTCGGCAAAACGGGTGCACGAGTCTCAATCCTCTCTCTAGGTGGCATGTTTGATATCCCTTCCAATCAATTGCTTCTAAAACAAGCCCTGAAATGGGGGGTTACCTATTGGGATACCGCTGACTGCTATGAGGGCGGCAGAAGCGAAAGAGGGGTCGGCAAGTTTTTTGATAAATACCCAGAAACCCGCAAGAAGATATTTCTGGTCACAAAATCTGATGCAAGAGATCCGGGGGGGATGACTCGACTGCTCAATAGATCCCTGGAAAGAATGAAAACAGACTATGTGGATCTCTACTTCGTCCATGGAATTAGCTCCATTGACGAGCTCGATGATGACACCAGAGCTTGGGCCAAGAAGGCCAAGGCCGAGGCGAAGATCAAATTCTTCGGTTTTAGCACGCACAGTAATATGGAAGAATGTATGCTGGAAGCGGCCAAACTGAGTTGGATCGACGGCATCATGATGACCTACAATTACAGGCTCATGAACAAGAGCACAATGCAAAAGGCGGTAGCTGCTTGCACCGAGGCTGCCATTGGCTTAACCGCCATGAAAACCCAGGGAGGGTGGTCATTCAGCTCAAGCAGCGAAACAGAACCCAAATTGGTGGAACGTTTTGTTGAAAGGGGTTTTACTGACAAGCAGGCCAAGCTCAAGGCTGTCTGGGGAAACCCTAACATTGCCAGCATATGCTCGCAAATGCCCAATCTCACCATCCTCATGTCCAACGTTGCAGCCGCAATGGACAGGACGAGCCTGTCGGCTGGTGAACTGCGACTCCTGGATCAATACGCCCGGGAGACCGCCTCTAGTTACTGCGCGGGCTGCAGCACTATTTGCGAGACGGCTTTACCTGAAGCTGTTCCAGTTGCTGATGTGATGCGATATCTGATGTATCATAATAGCTACGGCGAGTGCGACCGCGCCAGGTCATTATTCGCTCAGTTGTCACCTAGCACCCGCAAGCAAATCAACAGTCTCGACTACTCTATGGCAGAAAGGAAATGCCCGCAGCGGCTGCCAATAGGGAGACTAATGAGGGAGGCGGCGAAGGTTCTCTGTTAGCATCGTTCAATCGGATGGAGCACAGCGCTTTTACACTTTTTACCCCTCTGTTGAAGCTCCCTGCAGTCCGGCGAACGGGGTATCAAGACGTCATTCCGGAATCCGCCAGGCCCGCCTACGGCGGGGATCCAGATACAATAGTTGCCACCTTGCGATCTTGTTCTCT
>CBFDBW010000149.1:0-6919 GCA_965603145.1 uncultured Syntrophobacterales bacterium | reverse complement strand
GCAGATTTGAGATTGCAGATTTTAGATTTAAGATTTAGGGATGTGGGATTGTAGATTGCGGATTTGCCACTGTTCAATCTTCGATATCGTGACGTGTTACGCGTCCAAACCCTAAGGGAAAATCGTTTTGTCAAATCATAAGCTCAAAGAACAGATCAAAAGACTCAACCAGATTGGTATTGCCCTCACCAGTGAAACTCACTTGCCGACTCTGTTGGAGCTCATTGTCCGCGAGGTTCGTCGTTTTACCAGGGCTGACGCAGGGAGTCTCTATAGCGTAGACAGAAAACAATTACGCTTCGAGGTGGCTCAAAATGACACCCTGGCAGCCCGGAAAAATGAAGTATACGAATCATTTAGACCTTATCCCATGCCATTGGACAAAACCAGCATCGCAGGCTTCGTGGCAATTACCGGAGAGACATTGAACATCTCTGATGTTTACGATCTAACAGGAGAAGAGGAATACCGTTTCAACCCGGCATTTGATGATCGCAACCGCTACCGCACCCGCTCCATGCTGGTGGTGCCAATACGCACCCAACAGGATGAAATTCTCGGAGTACTTCAACTAATCAATTCCTTGGACACACAGAACAATGTGACCGTGTTTGACAGCGAGCAAGAGGACTTAGTGGCATCACTTGCCTCACAGGCAGCCGCTACCATCCAGAATGCTCGTCTCATTAATGCCGTTCATGAGATTTTTGCGGCCCTGGTGAGGTATTCGGCTTCTGCAATCGATGCCAGAAGTCCTCATACCGCTGGGCACTCACGCCGAGTGGCCACCTATTCCATGCGGCTGGCCCGGTCGGCAAATGAGGAAATCGAGGGGACTCTGACGGATGTGTTTTTCAGCGACAAGGAACTGGAGGAGCTGAACTACGCGGCCTGGCTTCATGACATAGGTAAGATCGGAGTGAGAGAAGAGTTGCTGGAAAGGGTCGACCGTCTTACTCCCGCGGCAATGGAACTAATCTCGACTCGATTTGAAGCAATCAAATTGGCTGTGGCCAGAGATTTTGAACGCCAGAGGCGAGCTGAAGGAGGCTCAAAAGAAACTGACCATACTGAACTTGAAAGAAGACTGCGGGAAGTTGATGAGGACTTGGGGTTCATCAGGAGAATCAACAAGGCAACGCGACTCAGTTCTGAGGAAATCCGGCGAATCGAGGAAATTCAGGCAGAAAGTTTCCGAAATGCTCGGGGCGAGGTGAGGGCCTATCTCAGCGAGGAAGAGGTTCATCACCTGAGCTTACCTTCAGGAAACCTTACCGGTAAGGAGTTCCAGGAAGTCCGGGGACACGTGCTCCAGACGCTGAATATTATCAATAAAATTCCTTTTACTAACGATCTCGAGCGTATCCCAGTGATTGCTGCGGCCCATCACGAAAAATTGGATGGCTCGGGGTATCCCCTTGGTCTTACGGCTTCAGACATTACGATCCAGGCACGCATTCTGGGTATCGCAGACGTCTACGATGCACTTACCGCGAGCGACCGTCCTTACCGAGGTGCGATGCCGGTACAAGAGGCTTTGCAGCACCTGATCAAGGAAGCCGAAGCGGGAAAACTGGATCGTGATCTGGTAGACTTGTTTGTAAGCAAAAAGCTCTATGAAGGAGTGACATAAGAAAACTGGGCACTAAACACTACTAGGACAATTTCAATAATAATTATACTAGAAGGAAGAGTTCATTTTAGTTCACTTTGAGGATGTGTAAAGAATGTCTAAAAAGAATGTTCTTGCAGCTTGGGAACGGGTAGCCGAGAAACGAATCAACGAGGCTATACAGCGAGGTGAATTTGACAATCTCCCTGGCAGTGGGAAGCCGCTCAACCTGGAAGACGACCGACAAATCCCAGATGATCTTCGTTTAGCCTATAAAATATTGAGGAACGCTGACTGCCTGCCTCCAGAGCTAGAGCTGAAAAAGGCAATCAGAACGGCTGAAGAATTACTGAGCTCACTAAAAGACGAGAGCGCCAAGTATCGCCAAATCAAAAAGATCAATTATCTCATAATGAAGTTGAATACGATGCGAAACGGCTCAGTGCAGTGGGAAGAGAAACAGTTGTATTATGAGAAGATGGTTGAACAGGTTGGGGCGAGTAAAGGATCTAAGAAGCAGAAATAGGAAGGCAAGGTCAGAGAACCGAAGGACCTTTCTGGAGTAATGGAGCAATGGAGTATTGGAAAAAGCTTTAATTAAGGAAGTTTATTAATGCCATCACTCCAGTACGCCAACACTCCAAAAAGGGTCTTTCCGGACGCAGCCGTTGGAATATAACTAAACCCAGTTAAGCTGTATATGTATCGCACAGTGCCTTATGCACGAGATGTCTCTCGCCCAGTCAATATTGGATATCATCCTTCATGAGAGCGGGAATCACAAGGTCACCCGTGTGCTTTCCGTTGCACTGAAAGTGGGAGAGTTGAGCGCTGTAGAGACCGAGTCGCTTCGTTTTTGCTTTGAGCTTCTGACCAAGGAAACACTGGCCGAGGGGGCACAGCTGGATATTGAGCGGGTTCAGGTGACATGCCGCTGTCAGGATTGCGGTTCGAATTTCACGGTGCAGGAGTTGGTATTCAGCTGCCCTTCTTGCCAGGGTGTCAGAGTGGAAATGTTGAGTGGCCGGGAACTGAGTGTGGAGAGTTTTGAGGCTGAGTGAAGGACAGTGGGCAGTGGGCAGACGACAGAGGACAGATGATAAATGCCAAATTATAAGTGCTAAATGAGAAATGAAAAATGACCCTGAAAATACCTGTAGTACGTGATATTTTGGAAGCAAATGAGCGGTTAGCCGAAGACAACCGGCGAATATTTCGCGAGGCCGGCCTTGTTGTCATCAACTTGATGAGCGGTCCAGGGGCTGGAAAGACTTCTTTGCTTGAGCGGACCATTGAGGCACTGCAGCATGAGATTCGCATCGGAGTAATCGAGGGAGACATACAGTCTTCTTACGATGCGGAGCGCATTAGCCAGAAAGGGGTCCAGGTGGTGCAACTCAATACAGGTGGTGCTTGTCACCTGGACAGCAATATGATCAAGTCTAGTCTTGATGCTCTGGATCTCGACATCCTGGATCTATTGGTGGTTGAAAACGTGGGCAATCTGGTGTGTCCAGCGGAGTTCAATGTGGGTGAGGACATGAAGGCCATGATCCTAAGTGTTCCGGAAGGTGATGATAAGCCCCTTAAGTATCCCCTGATGTTTCAAGAGTCCCGGGCGTTACTCATTAACAAGATTGATTTACTCCCTTACGTCAACTGCGATGTGGGGAAAATAAGAGAGCGGGCCTTGCAGCTCAATGCCAATCTGGATATTTTCGAGATCTCCTGCCGCACAGGTGAAGGGTTGGATGGCTGGGCCGATTGGCTCAGGCAGCAGGTGAGTGCCCGCAAAGCTGGAGGAGATGGCGCAGAGACTTAGAGTTCACATCCAAGGTATTGTTCAGGGTGTGGGATTTCGTCCGTTTATTTATCAACTGGCTCACCGTCATCGGTTAAACGGCTACGTAGCCAACACGCCGAAGGGCGTGGAACTTGAGGTGGAGGGAGGCCGAGATGCTCTCCACCATTTTCTCAAAGAACTCCCTGAATCGGCCCCGCCTCTGGCACGCATTATCCAGATAGAAACTGAGGAACTCCCTGCCGCTGCCTACAGCACTTTCGAGATCAAGGCCAGCGAGGAGGGTGAAGAGCGAGCAGCCCTTATATCGCCGGACACAACAACCTGCAGCGATTGCCTCCGGGAACTCTTTGACCCGCAAGACAGGCGACACCTCTATCCTTTCATTAACTGCACCAACTGCGGACCACGATACACCATCATTAACGACATTCCCTATGACCGGCCCAAAACCTCCATGGCAGTCTTTACTATGTGTGACGATTGCGCCCGCGAATATCACGATCCTCTTGACCGACGTTTTCATGCACAGCCCAATGGTTGTTGGAACTGCGGTCCTCGGGTATGGCTGGCGGACAGCAGTGGCGAAGAGCTAAGGATTTCAGAGCCAATATCTGAGGCAGCAAAGCACCTCAGCCAGGGCGCTATTGTGGCCGTAAAGGGACTGGGCGGATTTCACCTGGCTGTTGACGCCAGTCAAAATGAGGCGGTAAAAAGGCTTCGCTGGCGGAAGGGGAGGGAAGAGAAGCCTCTTGCCCTCATGTCGTCAAGCTTGGAGCAGATTGAACGGTATGCACTGGTGGAAGATGAAGAGCGACGACTGCTCACTTGCTCCCAACGCCCAATTGTAATTGTCCCAAAGCGACCGGAAAATACCATCGCCCCCGAAGTGGCTCCAAGGAATCGCTGTTTCGGGGTGATGCTCCCGTACACTCCTCTGCACCACCTGCTCCTTTCTCATCCATTTCTGGCTTTGGTCATGACCAGTGGCAATATCAGCGAGGAGCCCATTGCCATAGATAACCTCGAGTCAGTGGAGCGGCTAGGAAAGATAGCCGACTATTTTCTTTTCCACGACAGAGATATTCTCTTACGCAGTGATGATTCAATCCTCAGGGCAGCTGGGGGGCAACCCAGACAAATTCGGAGATCCAGAGGGTACGTGCCAGTACCGATTTTTCTCAAAAAACCGGTGGCTGAGGTCCTGGCCCTGGGAGGGGAACTGAAAGGCACCATTTGTCTGACTAAAGAGAATCGGGCATTTGTCGGGCAGCACCTTGGTGACCTGGAAAACCTTGAAACTTTGGAGTTCCTTGAACTGACAGTCCGGCATCTTCGACGTATTCTAGAGGTAAACCCTCGCTTGCTTGTTCATGACCTCCACCCAGACTACCTGACAACCCAAGTGGCTCTGGCTCAAGATGAACTGCCCACTCTGGCAGTTCAACATCACCACGCCCACGTGGTGAGCTGTATGGCAGAGCACGGGTTGGAGGGCAAAGTTTTGGGCCTAGCCCTGGACGGAACTGGCTATGGTGATGATGGCTGCATCTGGGGAGGAGAAATCCTGGTAGCGGATGAACGAAACTATGAGAGGGTAGCCCATTTTGACTATGTACCCATGCCTGGTGGCGAAAAAGCCATTAAAGAACCGTGGCGGATGGCGGTGGCCTATTTATGGGCTGGTTTAGGTGAGAAGGTTTTCCAGGATGAACAACAACCACTCCAAAAGTGGGATCGGGACCAAACTGGAGTACTCGTGCAGATGATGCAGCGTCAAATAAACAGCCCCCTCACCTCCAGTTGCGGGCGACTCTTTGATGCTGTGGCTGCTCTGGTAGGATTGAGAGATCGCATTGCCTATGAGGGACAGGCGGCAATAGAATTGGAACAGTGGCTGGAACCTACGACAGACAGATACCAGTACGAGCTTGGAGAGGTTGGAGATAGATTGCTTTTGAGTCCCACAGCAATCTTTGTCCAGGTGTTTGATGATGTAGTCTCAGGAGTGGCGCCAGAACTGGTCAGCGGCAAGTTTCATCAGACTCTGGTTGCAATGTTTGCCGATGCCTGTTTGCATCTGTGCAAGCTGCACGGACTCAACAGGGTGGTCTGTTCAGGGGGAGTGTTCCAAAACGTTTTTCTTCTGGAGAATCTGGAGGACCGCTTGGGAGCATCTGGATTGGAAGTCTACACACCCCAACTTATTCCGGCCAATGACGGTTGCATTTCTCTGGGACAAGCAATTGTGGGGGCCGCCTCAATTGACGAGTGAGTCACAAGGCAGAAAGCGATTTCCAGCTTCAGCTGTGAAGGAGGGAGACTTTCGCTTATGAAATACGTGGATGAATATCGGGATCCGGAACTGGCAGAAGGAGTCGTGACGGCCATAAGGGAAAAATCGCGCACCCCTGTGCGTTTCATGGAAGTATGCGGCACACACACGGTGGCCATTTTTCGCTCCGGACTAAAGGAGCTTCTTCCTGAAACCGTCAGTCTCATTTCAGGGCCCGGTTGTCCGGTCTGTGTAACCGCTCCCGAGGATATTGATAGAGCCATCATGCTTTGTAGACAGCCTGAGGTAACGGTCGTCACCTTCGGCGATCTAATGCGAGTGCCCGGTTCGGACTCTTCCCTGCATCAGGAAAAAGCCCGCGGGGCTGATGTGCGAATGGTTTACGCTAGCTTTGATGCGCTAGAACTGGCTCGCAAACACAGAGATCGGATGATAGTCATGCTTGGCATTGGCTTCGAGACCACCATACCTACCATAGCAGCGGCCCTTCACCAGGCCCGGCAGGAGGGTCTGGAAAACTTCCTCGTATTCTCGGCGCACAAATTGCTGCCCCCGGCGCTGGACGCGCTCTTGTCGGCGGAAGAGGTGCACATAGATGGTTTCCTGTGTCCGGGTCACGTCACCACAATCATAGGAACAAACCCATACCAGGAGGTGGTGGATCATTACGGTAAGCCATGCGCGATCAGCGGTTTCGAGCCAGTGGACATTCTGCAAAGTCTCTATATGCTGGTTAGCCAGATTGAGGGGGCTCGCTGTGAAGTGGAAATCCAGTACACCCGCGCCGTACGACCAGAGGGTAACCCCCGGGCTCGAGAGATGATGGAGGAAGTGTTTGAACATGCTGACAGTTTATGGCGAGGTCTTGGCCCCATTCCCCAGAGTGGCCTCATGCTAAGGGATAAGTACCGTGCTCATGCTGCTGAGAGCCATTATGACTTAACCGTACCTCCGGCCGGTGAAATGCCAGGATGCCGTTGTGGCGAGGTACTTCGGGGGGTGTGTACTCCCCCAGAGTGCGCTCTCTTTCGAGAGCGTTGTAATCCGACAAACCCATATGGTCCCTGCATGGTTTCCACTGAAGGTACCTGTGCGGCGTATTTTAAATACCACGAGGATTGAGGAATCGAACTATCTCAGTATGCGGAATGTGAAATCCGGACTGAAAACTTAAAAATTCGAAATTCTAAATCCGAAGCACGAAACAAAT